>JAGAEB010000172.1 GCA_017613335.1 Methanosarcinaceae archaeon | reverse complement strand
GACGGAACGTTGCGAAATCCGGAACGGAAAATGACGGAACGTTGCGAAATCCGGAACGGAAAATGACGGAACGTTGCGAAATCCGGAACGGAAAATGACGGAACGTTGCGAAATCCGGAACGGAAAATGACGGAACGTTGCGAAATCCGGAACGGAAAAGACGAAACATCATGACATCCGTCGACGGAATGACGGGCAGGCCGGAACCTTCGGTTCCGGTCATCCGGGCGGTCATTCAGTTGAGCATATCTGAAACGGCGGAGATCATTTCTTCTTTTTCGACGCTGCGGGTGAAGCGGACGGGCAGGCCGGCGAGTTCTCTGAGGGGGGTCGGCGCGACGGTGCCGGTTCTTTTCTCAAGCTGTCCGAAGAGTTCGACGGAGGCGTTTTCCGGGACGGTCTCTCCGAGGGATCTGAGGACGTTGTCGCAGAATTTGTACGGGCTTGCCGTGGAGGCGATGAGGACAGGCGTTTTGTCGCCTGTTTTTTCGGCGTATTCTTTCCAGACACCGTAGCCGACGGCGGTGTGCGGGTCGATCAGATAATTTTCTTTTTCGAACGTGTCGCGGATGATGACGGCGGTCTTTTCGTCGTCGCAGAAGCCGGCGGCGAAATCGTCGTCGAGGGCTTTTTTGATCGCGGGCGTGACGGTGTAGGTTCCTTTTGTCTTCAGCTGCTCCATGAGGTCTCTGACATAGCCGTCGTCCTGACCGGAGAGTTCGAAGAGGAGACGCTCGAGGTTGGATGAGATGAGGATGTCCATCGACGGGGACATGGTCGTGTAGAAATCGCGGCATCTGTTGTAGGTGCCTGTGTTCAGGAAGTCGGTCAGAACGCAGTTTTTGTTGGAAGCGCAGATGAGTTTTGCGATCGGAAGGCCCATCTGTTTTGTGAAATAGGCGGAGAGGATGTTTCCGAAGTTCCCGGTCGGGACGCAGACGTTGATCCTGTCGCCGTAGGCGATCCGGCCGTCTCTGACAAGGTCGCAGTAGCCGGATATGTAGTAGACGAGCTGCGGGAGGACGCGTCCCCAGTTGATGGAATTGGCGGAAGAGAAAAAGAAGCCTTTTCTGCTGAGTTTTTCCCGGAGTTCGGCATCGGAGAAGATCGCCTTGACGCCTGTCTGGGCGTCATCGAAATTTCCTTTGACGGCGCAGACGCCGACGTTTTTCCCGCGCTGGGTCGTCATCTGGAGCTGCTGGACGGCGGAGACGCCGTGGTCGGGGAAGAAGACGAGGATGCGCGTCTGATCGACGTCGCGGAATCCTTCGAGCGCTGCTTTTCCGGTATCGCCGGAAGTGGCGACGAGAATGCAGACCTGTTTCTGTTCGCCGTTCTTGCGCAGGGAAGCCGTCAGAAGATACGGAAGCATCTGAAGAGCCATGTCTTTGAACGCGCAGGTCGGGCCGTGCCAGAGTTCCAGGAAATGGACGCCGTCACGGAGCATCCTGACAGGCGCCGGCGCCGGACCGTCGAATCCTGCGTAAGCCTTTGAGGCATATTCCGCAAGCTCTTCTTCCGTGAAATCATCAAGGAAGAGTTTCATGATCTTTGCGGCTCTTTCCTGATAGGAAAGGTCGATCAGAGAACGGAAAAAGTCATCGCCGACGACCGGGAGGCTGACCGGTGTGTAAAGGCCGCCTTCCTTGGAAAGACCTTCAGCAATGGCAAGGCTTGCCGTTACCTTATTTTCTGCATTTCTGGTACTGACGTATTTCATAGGATCTCCTTCCGAAAATAATGAGAATGAACGGTGGAACGCGTGAAAGAACGCGGATGAAACCGGGTCTTGAAGTGAATGATAAAACCTGAAAGTGAATGATCCGATATAATGATATTGAAACGGAGGATCATGCCGCATGTGACGGCCGTTCGGCGCAGTTCTGTTTTCCGCACGGAGAGGCTTTTCAGGTAGTCGAACAGATCGTTTCCCCAGCGGATGGCTGATTCCTCATAACTGACGAGGTATCTGAGATTGAGATCGTCCTTTGCCGGATAGAATGACAGGAGGAGCACCTTGTCCGTGACGGTCAGTTCACAGATCTTGATGTCGGACGGCGATTCATAGAGAAAGACGTCCGGCATTTTCAGGAGTTCGTTGATCCTGTCGAAATAGGGCCGTCCCCTTTCGATCAGCGTCGACGTGGTCATGATCGTCATGGGGATGCCTGCTGTCAGGCGCTCATAATAGACGGGGATATATTCGGCCAGGTTGAAAGTCGTGAACGTTTTGACGCTGTCCGCTTCTGCGATCATTCTGCAGAATTCCGTATCGACCGTGAAATAGACCGACCGGAGGTCGATCTCGGTGATGCTGAACCTGCCGATCTCGCTCAGCCTGTCCAGGAGAGGACCCGGAACGGCGCTCAGGTCATAGGCCGCCCAGAATTCCGGATCCCGGTCGATGACTTCGATCTTCCGGATGAACGGTCTGATCTTTTTCGCGATGAGATCGCCGATCATCGTCAGCCGGTATTCTCCCGACGCCTGATCGTGGATAACGATGCCGTCGTCGATCAGTCTTTTGATCTGGGGCAGGAGCGAGACGGAAGTCTCATGAAGCTCTTTTTTCAGAAAATTCAGGTCACGGGGCGATTCCAGAAGAAGGAGCATGACCGAACGCCTTTTTTCTGAATAGAAGACAGTATCGAATAATGGATTCATGTGACCACCGGTTCAGTATTCGGAAAAGCGGAAAAGAAAGGAAATTTCCTCAGCCGATCTGACGATTTAACGATAAACAATCCTTTACTAAAACGGGTTACAGAATAATAAAGCAATTGATTTGCAGACGTGTCGGTGCGGATCGCCCGGGGGACGGGTTGTCCCGGGGATTCTGCAGAAAAACGGATCGTTCCGGGGACTTATTCCGGGAAAAGAACTGTCCCGGAGGTCTGCAGGAAGACGGATCGTTCCGGAAAAGAGTTCCCGGGGACGGATCTTCAGAAAAGACGGCTTTCCGGGATTTGAACAGATTTTTATGCATAGGCGTCATTATTGAGCGCTATGGCACAAGTCAGTACTGCAGAGGAGATCTACACGATCATCGAAGACAACGACATCGAATTTGTCCGTCTTCAGTTTTCGGATATGACAGGCGCTTTCCGTGAGATGGAGATCGGATCGGATCTTCTGGAATATGCTTTCCGGAAAGGACTTCCGTTCGACAGTCGTCTGGATGCGGGTTCCGCCGGGATGGATATGATCATCAGGCCGGATCCGAGAACATTTTCGATCATTCCGTGGAAACAGGAAAAAGGGCGGACGGCCCGTCTGATCTGCGAGATCCAGGCGCCTGACGGCTCTCCGTATGAGGGTTGCCCGCGCTACACGCTCAAAAAAGCTGTCCGGAATGCTTTCCGGGACGGCCTGACGATGCAGGTGACGCCGTCTGTCAGTTTTTTCCTTTACGAGATCAAAGACGGGAAAGTCGTTGCAGAAACGCCTGACGGGAACGGTCTTTATGCTTTTCAGCCGGCCGGCCGCGCCGAAGATGTGCGCCGCGATATTTTCAGGACCCTCAGGAACATGGATATCGAGATCGAATCGTCAAACCGCGGCCAGGCATCAGGTCAGTATGAGTTCGTCCTCAAAACGTCGGGCTGTCTCAGAGCGGCTGACAACATCATGACACTCAAATTCGTCGCCGGCGCGATCGCCCGCATCTACGGCATGCAGGCCGTCTTCATGCCCAAGCCCGCGGCCGGTCAGCCCGGATCCGGAATGCCTCTTGCCGTTTCTCTTTTCAGGGGAGAAGACAACATCTTCTTCCGCCGGGACGGCGACATGATGCTCTCGGAAGAGGCGCTCTCTTTCATTGCAGGTCTTCTCGGACATGCCGCCGCCATGACGCCTGTGACGAACCCGGTCATCAATTCCTACAAGAGATTCGTTCCCGGAACAGCCGACCCGTACGAGATTTCCTGGTCCGCATCGGAAACGGATACGCTCGTCAGGATCCCGGCCCGCCGCGGCAAAAACACGCAGGCGGAACTCAGGAGCCCGGATGCGGCCTGCAATCCGTACCTCGCACTTTCTCTGATCCTTGCCTGCGGCTGTGACGGCATTGCGAAAAAAGCAAACCCGGGAGCGCCTGCGGAAATGAGAAAAGCGAATCCGTCCGGTCAGGCGCAGGCAGGCATTCTCCCGCCGACGCTTTCCGATGCGCTCAGAGCATTCCGGGCAGATCCCTGCGTGACGGAAGCGCTCGGCCCGGTCATTCCCGGAAATCTGATCAGAAAAGCGGAAAAAGAGATCGCGGAATTCAATGCCTGCGTCCACCAATGGGAAATCGACAAATATATCCGCAGCCTTTGATACAGCGTTTGTTTTCCCCGTCTGATGTCCGGTCAGCGATCCTGATCCGGAACAGGACGAAGAATAAGATCGTTGAATAAGACAATGAACAAGACCAATTCTGCATGAAAGCCGGAAGGAACGAAAATGGAAACGATTGAACAGCTTCTTGAAAAATATGCGAACGAGACCGGTGTTTCCGGAAATGAAGACAGGATCCGCGCTCTTCTGAAAGCCGACATGAAAGGCTTTGTCGACGAGATTCGTGAAGATAAACTCGGAAACGTCATCTGTACCCGCAAAGGAACATCTCCGAAAGGTCCGGTCATTCTGCTGGCCGCCCATATGGATGAGATCGGCCTCATGGTCAAAAGGATCGATGAGAACGGTTTCCTCAAATTTGCCAAGATCGGCGGCTGGTTCGATCAGACGCTTCTCAATCAGCGTGTCATCGTTCATGCGGAAAAAGGCGATATCGTCGGTGTCATCGGCTCCAAGCCGCCGCACGTCATGACGCCGGAAGATGCCAAATCCCCGGTCAAATACAATGATATGTTCATCGATGTCGGTGCAAAAGACGCCGAAGATGCAGCCGCAATGGGAATTGAGCCCGGGACTTATGTCAGCACCGACCGCGATTTCAGAAAACTCGCCAACGGCCGCGTGACATGCAAGGCGTTCGACAACCGTGCCGGCGACGTCATCATGGTCGAAGCGATGCGCCGTCTGAAAAACGAAGACATCAAAGCGACGATCCTGGCCGTCGGGACCGTTCAGGAAGAAGTCGGTCTCAAAGGTGCGAAAACAGCCGCCTATGCCTCCGAAGCCGATGTCGCGCTGGCCCTCGATACGACGATTCCGGGCGACCATCCGGGCATTTCCAAAGACGCCTCCGCTCTCGAAATCGGAAAAGGACCCGTCTTCACCGTCGTCGACGCATCCGGCCGCGGACTCATCGCCCACCCGGTCGTCCTCAAATGGCTCAGAGAAAGCGCCGACAAAGAGAAACTCCCGTATCAGATCAGCGTCGGCGAAGGCGGCACAACGGATGCGACAGCCATCCATCTGACAAAAGAAGGCATTCCGACCGGAACGATCTCCATCGCGACGCGCTATATCCACTCGCCTGTCGAGGTTCTCGATACGGCCGACCTCGAAGCCTGCGTCAATATCCTTGTCGCGGCCATCAAAAGAGCTGACAGATATTTCTGAAACAGGATCCATGCCGGCGGCCTGAAAAACAGGATCAGTAAAGGCTTCCGGAAAAAAGATTGTCAGAATGCCTGTCCGGGAATTCCCGGGCAGGCGTTTTTTTTGCTGACGGGCATCGGATGCAGACGGGTCACGACCGGCCGGCCGTTCATGGAGCGGACCGTTTTCGGGTTCCGGGTTTCAGAGTTTCAGGATCTCAGTCCGTCTCCTGTTTTCAGGTATGAGATCCTGTCCCCCATGACTTCCGAGAGGATCTCAAAGGCTTCTTTTCCTGTGCAGTGACAGGTGAAGTAATCAGCCCGGTATTTCAGGAGTTCAGCGGCGATGAGGCGGATCTTTTCGTCGGGTTCGCGGCCTTCGGCGCCGGGGATCATGAGATGGAAACCGCCGATGACGAGATCTGCGGCCTCTTCCGGCCTGTCGTGTTTTTTATGATATTGCCTGACGATATTGACGATGCCTCTGTGGGAGCAGCCGGTGATGAGATATGTTTTCCCGCCGCATCTGATGATGAGATTCTGTTCGTGCCGGAAATGATCGGGGATCTTTTCCGGGACGCTGCCTGACAGGAGAAGGCGGTTTCCGCCGGGCGCGGGGAACGTTTCTTCGATCTCCGTCATGAGTTCGAGTTCATCATCGATCCTGAGATCGCCCGTCGTCAGGCAGAATCTTTCAGGATATATTTTCGGAAGAGCCGTGTCGAGCCCGATATCATCGATGCGGTCGCCGGGGCGGACGGCGAAATGCGGATCGAAGGCGCATTTCCGGACATAGATCATCGCTTTCCTGTTTTCTTTCAGAAAAGCAGACAGACCGCCGCCGTGATCGTAATGGCCGTGGGAGATGATGACCGTGTCGACGTCTTCGATGAAAATCCCGGCCTTCCGTGCGTTTTTCAGGAAAAGATCGCCCTGTCCGAGATCAAAGAGGATCTTGTGACCCGGCGTTTCGATATAGAAGGAAAGGCCGTGTTCGGCAGACATGGAAGGGTCTTCGGAAATATCTTCGACAAGAGTTTTGAAAATCATGGAAGAAAAAATGGCAGGCGTCCTAAAAAAGATATCGGAGGGAGTCAGATTTGAAATAAATAAAAGAATTGAAAAAAATCAGAGAATAGAAAAAACGGATGTCTGAAAGTATTAAAAAACCATGAAATCATAAAAAAAGAGCATGAAAATAAAAACGGAATAAATCAACAGCATCAGAAAAAACCGAAAAATATGAAAGCCGGTAAGAAATGTACAGATTGGATTATTGTCGGGATTCTGATTTTTCCGGACTCATGATGCTTTTTTTATTTTTGTTTAATTTCATTTGCTCAAAACTGAATTTTTCAGCACCCGGGACTGAAATTTCTCCTTTGATCAATCCGCGGGCTTTACAGCCTCCTTTGCATCTCAGCATAAGTTACTCCCTCCGGGCAGTCTGAATCTGCCCTTTGCCTTATTTGAATGTGTATATTGCTGACAAGATGATAAATGTTACGATAAAATAAAGGAAATACCAATCAGGGCATATCGGTGTATATATTCCCTTTTCGGATTGATTAAAATACAGAGCGATTGTTGACAGATATGCTGCAACAACAGCAATATTCTGATACTTCCAGGAAACCAGAACAGAAATAATCGGCACAAGGGCATATAAAACAACACATAATAATGTTGTTTCAGAAACCTGTATTTTATATGCATATGAAATTCTGTATTTATATCCATCCATATGAAATTTTTTCCTGTATTTATCAAAGATATCCGTGCTTGTACAGAAAAAATGCAGTTTGCCGTTTAGTTCTTCGTAAGCTACATCAAAATTCAGAAAATCGTTTGAGAATTCATTTTCGATAGTTGCTTTAAGATCCGGAGATACCTTCCAACCCTTCGGTGGTGTGATGTAAATCTCCGGAACCTGAGGCGTATTGATACTGAACCCGTATTCCTGGACAAAGCCTCCGCTGTGTCCGTGACAATCATTTTCCGTACATATTTTGATATATTCAACTTCCGGTTTAACGTGGAAATAGTCTTTGCTGTAATGAGGAAAATCGGACGGGTTCAATAATGCAATAATTTTGTTATCAGGCCTTACTATGAAAGCCAATTCTTTACCGGCGTTCCTGCCGAATATGCGAAGGTTTGCGAATTCATCCCACGTTCCTAAATCCGGTTTGTCCCTGTTTGTTATAATGTCTTCGACATGCCTGATTTTTTGTGACTTTGATTTAGATCCTGAAGGAGAATAAACGGCCTCAATATGTGTCCAATTCTGGATCTGCAGTTGGTTGCGGTCAATCATAAAATCTCCGGAAAACGAAAGAAGTTCAGAAGATCGCAGCGAAAGAAGGTCATTTCTTTTCGAATTCGTTCGCATGGCCTTCTTTGATCTGTTCGACCATATCGTCTTCGCCTTCGATGATGAAAGAGTCGACATAGCCGCAGTTTTTGCAGTGGTAGACATCACCGGTGATGCCGCCGTTTTCAATATACAGATCGGATTTACCGCATTTAGGACAAATGTATTTCATTTCTTTTCCCTCCGGTTTCAGAATGCAGAGATATTTTTAATAAACGAATGCTTTAAAGAGCATAATTCAAAGTTTAAAGCGTTTCAGCCGGTACAACGGACAAATACTGAAAATGTCAGTCCCGATGCCGGATTTCCGGATAATCTGCGGCTCATATTTCCCGCAATGCCGGAAAAACGATTTATCGGAATTATGTCAGGCCGAGCTGATTTGCTGCAGATAATAATCATGTTTCCGACTATATAAATATTGCATGTTTTTCGGAATCTGACGGATATTAACAGAAAACGATGCCGGAAAGACGATGCAAATCCGGGGGAACGGATGCTGTTCAACGGTTTTCCGGTCGCCTGACAGAAATGCTTAAATCAGGAATGAAAACACCCTGAAGGCCGGCAGAGCCGGTGATGGATTCCCGGAAAAGAAGAAAGGAGCGTAAAGATCAATGGAAGACAAGTCGACGCCGGCGATGCGTCAGTATTATGCAGCCAAAGCGGAGCATCCTGATGCGCTTATCTTTTTCAGGATGGGCGATTTTTACGAATCGTTCGGCGAGGATGCGAAGCTGATCGCAAAGGAACTCGAGATCACGCTGACGACACGGGGAAAGACGAAGGACGGCGAAAGAATGCCGCTGGCAGGAATCCCGCATCATGCGATCGACAATTATCTGCCGCGCCTGATCAGAAAGGGCTACAAGGTGGCGATCTGCGATCAGCTCGAAGATCCGAAACTGGCGAAAGGCGTCGTCAGACGCGGCGTGACGAGAGTCGTGACACCGGGAACGGCGATCGATACGTCGATCATCACGGAAGCGTCGAACAATTATCTCATGGTCCTGACCGGAAAAGCAGTCCCGCCGACGAAACAGGCGCCGGAGAGGGGAAGAAAAACGTTCGGCCTCGCCTTTCTGGATATTTCGACGGGCGATTTCATCGCGACAGGATTCGACGACATTCCGCCTTATGAAAAAGTCATCAGTGAAGCGGCCGGCATCCGCCCGAGCGAATGCATCGTCATCGATTCGCTCGCCGAAGATGAATTCCTGGCCGAACGCCTCAATGAGCTCCGTCTGCCGGTCTCTTCGTTCTCCCTTTACGGACAGAAAGACCTCACCGGCCTGAAAGAGATCTACGCACCGATCTCCGTCGACTCGGCCGAAGCGCTCCTCAAAAAGCAGTACAGCGTTTCGACGCTTGCGGGAATGGGTCTTGACGGAAAAGACGAAGTCATTCTCGCCTGCGGAAAAGCGCTTCAATATGCGCTTGAAACACAGATGCGGAGCCTTGACTATATCCGGCCCGTCCGCTTTTATTCGACATCCGACAGGATGGTCCTCGACTCCATCACGCTCAGGAACCTCGAGATCCTCAAAAATGTCAGGGATGACGGATCGGATTATTCCCTTTTCCGCGTTCTCGACAGGACCGTGACGCCCATGGGGAAAAGAACGCTTCAGAGCTGTCTTCTGCGGCCGCTTCTGTCAGTCGCCGGGATCAATGAACGCCTTGCGGCCGTCGCGGCGATCAAAGACGATGCCCTGCTGCGCCATGATCTGAAACTCGACATGTCCAGGATCTCCGACATCGAGCGTCTGTCCGCCCGCATGCTTTACGGGAATTCGAATGCGAGGGATCTCATTTCCATGAGAAATTCTCTTGAAGTCATCCCGATGATCGCTGAGATGATCCCGGAAGACACGGACAGATACGCCGGCGGCGCCGGGAGCTTTGAGATGCTTTCCGGAAACGGCGGACTTCTCCATGAAATCCGGGAACGGCTTTCTGCGATGACGTTCACGACGGAGCTGTGCGATCTGATCACGAGAGCTGTCCTCGATGAGCCGGCGGCCCTGACCCGTGAAGGGAATATGATCCGTCCGGGTTTCAGTGAAGAGCTCGACCGGCTGCGCAATGCTTCCGGTAACAGCAAGGAATGGATCGCAGCTTTCCAGAACAGGGAAAGAGAACGGACGGGCATCAAATCCCTGAAAGTCGGTTTCAACAAAGTGTTCGGGTATTTCATCGAAGTCACGAACACGAATAAGGATCAGGTCCCGGAGAATTACATCAGAAAGCAGACGATGGCCAACGGCGAACGCTATTTCACGCCGGAGCTGAAAGAGCAGGAAGATCTCATCAGGAATGCCGATGAAACGGCCGTCTCTCTTGAATATGACATTTTCATGAAGATCACGGCGGCCGTCTGCGATCATGCCGAGGAGATCAGGGAGATCGCAGGCCTGATCGGAAAACTGGATGTTCTGTACAGTTTCGCCGAAGTGTCGGCGCAGAACAATTATGTCCGGCCGGAGATGGCTGACAGTTCGGAGATCATCATCAGGGACGGTCGCCATCCGGTCATCGAATCCGCGCTGGACGCTGATTTCATTCCGAATGATGCGACGATCGATTCCGAGAAGAATCAGATCCTTCTGATCACGGGTCCCAACATGGCCGGCAAATCCACATATATGCGCCAGATCGCGATGATCGTCATCATGGCTCAGGCGGGCTGTTTCGTCCCGGCCTCGTATGCGAAGATCGGCATCGTCGACCGCATTTTCACGCGCATCGGCGCGCATGATGATCTGACGGCCGGCCAGAGCACCTTCATGGTCGAAATGGTCGAGCTGGCCAACATCCTCAACAATTCGACAGCAAGAAGCCTGATCCTCCTTGACGAGATCGGCCGCGGTACGAGCACCTATGACGGCTACAGCATCGCCAAAGCGGCCGTCGAATTCATCCACGATAAGGACAGAAAAGGTGTCCGCACTCTTTTCGCGACGCATTATCATCAGCTGACGATCCTTGAAGAACGTCTCAGACGTGTCCGGAATTATCATATCGCCGTGAAGGAATCCGGCCACGATCTCATCTTCCTGAGAAAGATCGTCAAAGGCGCGACGGACAAAAGCTACGGTATCCATGTCGCACGGCTGGCGGGCGTTCCGGAACCGGTCATCGGAAGAGCCGAAGAGATCCTGAGAGATGTCGAACGCGAAGACGCTCTCAGCAATGATGCAGATGACGCCGGTGCAGGATACGCAGGCGCCTCCGGTCACGGAAACGGAAACATTTCCGGAAGATCCCGCCGCTATACTCAGCTCATCTTCTGCGATCCGGACGTGGAAGCGGCTTATAAGGAAAAACTCGAAAAGGAAAAGAAGACCGCCGGCAACGGTCAGGAAGAAACCGGAAGCCCGGAGACCGACCCTGTCCTTGAAGCTGTCCGTGAAAAACTGGAAGACGCAGACATCAACAATATGACGCCGCTTCAGGCGCTTTCTCTTCTTGTCGGGATCAAGGAAATGCTCAGGAAACCATGAACCGGATTTCCGGAAAAACAGGAAATATGTTTCAGGAAAAACAGGAAACATGTTTCCGAAAAACAGAAACATGTTTCATAAAAAACGGGAAACAGATTTCAGGAAAGCACTGAGCAGGTCCTCATGAAAGCCCGGCGGATCCCGCAGGACACTGCCGGCGGCGTCTTTGCCGGGCGGGATCTGTTGAATATATTCAGACAGGATCTGTTGAATATATTCAGACAGGATCTGTTGAATATATTCAGACAGGATCTGTTGAATATATTCAGACAGGATCTGTTGAATATATTCAGACAGGATCTGTTGAATATATTCAGACAGGATCTGTTGAAT
>JAGAEB010000171.1 GCA_017613335.1 Methanosarcinaceae archaeon | reverse complement strand
TCGCATACGGAAGGAGAGAAAGAAGTTTCGGAAGAAACGAGGATTCCGTATACGGAAGAAGGGAAAGAGATTCCGGAAGAAATGAAGATTCCGCATACGGGAGAAGGGGAAGGAGTTTCGGAAGAAACGATGATGACGTATACGAAAGGAGGGAAAGAAGTTTCGGAAGAAACGATGATGACGTATACGAAAGGAGGGAAAGAAGTTTCGGAAGAAACGATGATGACGTATACGGAAGAAGGGAAAGAAATTCCGGAAGGAATGATGATTCCGGATACGGAAGGCAGAAAAGGGACATCGGTGCTCCGGACGGCGGATATGACGGGCGCAGCGGGAGAAATCCCGACCGGAGAGCCGGAAAATCCGGCAGCATCAGGCCGAAAACGTCCGGTGCGCCGCGTCAGCCGAGAGGCTATCATGTCGGAGCGGACGGCGATCCGTTCGGATCCGGGGCGAAGTCTTTCCGGGAGACGACAGCGGAAGGCACCGGGGATCAGTCCCCGGACGGGGCCGTCAATGAGGAAAGACGGCCCGGGCCGTGGCTGGCGAATTCTTCCGGCGCGGCTTCACAGAGACAGGCATCCGGGCCGGAAAAGCGCCGCTCGACGGGTGTTTTTGCAAAAGCGACGAAAACGCCTGTTTCCGAAGAAGACATCGAACGGGCGCTCCGCAACCGCAGGGAGCTGAAAGAGAAAGCTGCGGCTGAAAAAGCGGCAGAAGAAGCGATGATGAATGAACGGGGCGGCGGTCCCGGAAACGGAAAAGACGCCGGTGACGGAAAAGAGAAGAGACAGAAGATCTCAAAAGAAGCCTTCGAGCGGCAGAAGACCCATCCGGCGAGTGATTTCCTGCCGATGTCGAAAGAAGAAATGACATCAAAAGGCTGGGATGCGCCGGATATCATCCTCATCACGGGAGATGCCTATGTCGACCATCCGGGATTCGGGACGGCGATCATCGGACGCGTCCTTGAAAAAGAAGGATTCCGCGTGGCGGTCATGGCGCAGCCGGATCCGCGGGATCCGGAGGCATTCAGAGCGCTCGGAAAACCGAAACTCTTTTTCTCGGTGAGCGCCGGAAATGCGGATTCCCTCGTCAACAATTATACGCCGCTCCTGTATCCGAGAAAGACGGATGTCTATTCGCCGGGCGGACAGCCGGGCCTCAGACCGGACAGAGCCGTCATTTCATACAGCAATATGGTCCACCAGGTCTATCCGGATGTGCCGATCATCGCCGGCGGCATTGAAGCGTCTCTGCGCCGTTTTGCGGAATTCGATTATCTGTCGAATAAAGTCAGGCAGTCCGTTCTGGCGGATGCGCCCGTCGATATGATCGTCTACGGCATGGGTGAACTGCAGATCACGGAGATCGCCGGACGCCTGAAAGCCGGCGAAGACATCCATGCGATCCGCAATATTCCGGGGACGGTCTGGAAACTGCCGGTCAAAGAATGGAAATCCGGCAAGGGAAAAGAAGGAAGACCTGAGGACGGCTGTTTCTCTGAGGAAGATTATCTTGAAGTGCCGTCATTTCAGGAAGTCGCCGAAGACAAGCGGAAATATGCGGAAGCTTTCCGGACGATCTACGAAAATCTCAATCATGTCACCGGGAAGAATCTTGTCCAGCCGCATCCGAAAACGATCATCGTTCAGAACCGGCCGATGCGCCCGCTCACGACGGAAGAGATCGACCGCGTCTATGAACTGCCGTATACGAGAGAAGCGCATCCGTCTTATGAAGAACCTGTTCCGGGACTCGACATCGTGAGACTTTCCATCACGACGCACAGAGGCTGTTTCGGCGGCTGTTCTTTCTGTGCGATCGCGCAGCATCAGGGCATCGAGATCGTCAACAGGAGTGAAGAGTCTATCCTGAGGGAAGCGGAACTCATCACGAAACTCCCGGGCTTCAACGGGATCATCAACGGTGTCGGCGGACCGAGCGCCAATATGTACGGTATGTCGTGCAGGAACTGGAAGACGAGAGGCGCCTGCACGAACAAGAGCTGTCTGTATCCGAAGCTCTGCCCGTCCATGAATGCGGATCATAAGCCGCTCCTGCAGCTTCTTGAAAAAATGAGAGCTGTTCCCGGTGTCAGAAAGGTCCTGACCGGTTACGGTGTCCGTTTCGATCTGGCCGTTCTTGATGACGAATATATGGAAACGCTCTGCAGATACCATGTCGGCGGTCAGCTCAAAGTCGCGCCGGAGCATTTCTGCGATAATGTGACGTCTTTGATGAGAAAGCCGGGTCATGCGGTCTTTGAGAGATTCGATGAAAAATTCAAAGAGATCAATGAAAGGATCGGCATGAAGCAGTTCCTTGTGACGTTCCAGATCTCAGGCCATCCGGGATGTACGCCTGAAAATGCCGTTGAGATGGCGGAATACATCCGTGACCATAACCGCTACACGGAGCAGGTCCAGGATTTCACGCCGACGCCGATGACGATCTCCACCTGCATGTTCCATACAGGACTCGATCCGTTCACGATGGAACCCGTCTATGTCCCCGCAACGCGGACCGAAAAGAAAGCGCAGCGGGCGCTCCTGCAGTATAAGGCGCCGCAGAATTATTTCACGATCAGGCGCACCCTGATGCAGCTCGGCAGGAAGGATCTGATCGGTGACGGTCCGGAATGCCTCATCAGGAAAGATCCGCCGGCAGAGATCGACCGCTATTCGTTGTCTGATCCGGATGATGATGAAGAGTGAGACGTCCGGCGGACATGTTGCAGACATCAGACTAACATGATGCAGACATCAGACAAACATGTTGCAGACATAAGACAAACATATTGCAGACATCCGGCGGACACCGTCGGCATCTGCCTTCCGGCCCCTGTCTGCGTATTTCAGCCGTCTGCAGATTCCGGTCTGTCTTTTCAGACGGATCGGAGTCTGCTCCCGAATAAAGTGAGCAGGGTCTTTTCTTTCGGACGGCACGTTTCTCTGAAAATGCACGATTGACAAAGTTTTCCGTGTCTTTTCTCAGGCATTTCGCCGCCTTTGATCCTTTTAATGCGGCGGACAGCTCTGAGGACTTTTTTCCGGTCATTCAGATGAATGACCGCATAACGGATTTCACCGAGATAGTCGATAAAAACAAGCGGTCCTGCTCTCATGATGTTCGCATCATTTTTTTCCCGGAAGACGGCCGGTATCCGGGCCGGGCGATCCTGCCGGATGTATTTCATTTCGCGGCCGGGATCGTTCACGGCGCGGGAGTCTGATCCGAAAGCCGGATCGTTCACGGCGCGGGAGT
>JAGAEB010000170.1 GCA_017613335.1 Methanosarcinaceae archaeon | reverse complement strand
AGATTCAATGATGAAGTTCAATCAGGTAATGAGGTTCAATGATGAAGTTCAATCAGGTAATGAGATTCAATGAAGTTTAATGAGGTAATGAGGTTTTCCGAAATGTCAGAACCAAAAGTCAATCCCGGAAAGCCTGACGATCAGCAGGGTGTCCCGAAAAACGTTTCCCGGAGATACCATGTTGCTCTTGTCGGCAATCCGAACTGCGGCAAAACGACACTCTTCAACCGTCTGACCGGATCCCGGCAGCATGTCGGCAATTGGTCGGGCGTTACGATCGAGAAAAAAACGGGTGAATGCACAGTTCCGGAAACGGGCGAAAAAATCTTCATCACAGATCTTCCGGGTATCTACTCTCTGATCCCGTACTCTGCCGAGGAGAAGATCGCCGGAGATTTCATTTTCGATGAAAAGCCGGATCTTGTCATCGATATCGTTGATGCCACGAACCTTGAGAGAAATCTTTTCCTGACGCTTCAGATGATCCGGAGAAATGTCCCCGTCATCATCGCGCTCAACATGATGGACGAGGTTGAAAAAAACGGTGACCGCATCGACATTCAGAAACTGAGTCAGATGCTCGGCGTCCCCATCGTTCCGATCTCCGCCGTCACAGGCGGCGGCTTTTTCAGCAGATTCCGGAAAAGATCCGCATCGGGCACCGATGCAGACGCTTCTTCAGGGACATCTTCAGGCGGCCTTTCCGGTGACGGCGGCATCGGCCGGCTCCTCAGCACCGTTGCCCGGTCCGCAGGCTCATCGGCCGGCTCTGAAGGCAGATATGCTTACCGTCTCTCTTCCGACGACAATGAGACATCTGAAATGCTGTACACGGAAATCTCCGCGATCATGGACGACTGTTATCATGCCGGCATCAACAAAGGCCTTGAACGGTCCTATAAGATCGACAGGATCCTGACGCACAAATATCTCGGCATTCCGATCTTTATCGGTCTTATGCTCCTGATCTTTCAGGCCTCCTTCGGTTCATTCAGCACGTTCCTTTCGGATGCGATCGACAGTCTGCTGGGAACGCTTGCATCATTCGTCAAAACCTGGTTTGAATCGGCAGGAACGCCTGAATGGATGCGCAGTCTCGTCATTGACGGGATCTTCGGCGGTGTCGGCTCTGTTCTTTCCTTCCTGCCGCAGATCGCGATCCTGTTCCTCTTCCTGACACTGATGGAAGATTCAGGATACATGGCAAGAGTTGCTTTCATCATGGATCGCCTCTTCAGAAAGATCGGTCTTTCCGGAAAGAGTTTCATTTCGATGATCATCGGTTTCGGCTGCAGCGTTCCCGCCGTCATGGCTTCACGGACGATCGCCGATGAAAATGACAGAAAAGCCACGATTCTCGTGACGCCTTTCATGTCATGCAGCGCACGCCTGCCGATCTATGCTTTCTTCGTCGCTTATTTCTTTACAGAATCCGGCGGCCTTGTGATGTCGAGCCTTTACATCCTCGGTATCCTCGTCGCTGTCTTTTCAGCACTCCTGCTGAAGAAAACGATCTTCAGAGGCGGCGAATCGCTCTACATCCTGGAACTGCCGCCATACCGTATGCCGGTCCCGGGTTATGTGCTCCTGCATGTCTGGGACAAAGTCAAGGCCTTCGTGATCCGCGCCGGAACGATCCTTTTCACGCTCTCTGTCATCATCTGGTTCCTCCAGTCCTTCGATCTTTCCCTGACTCTCGTCGAAGACAGCGCCGACAGCATCTTCGGAACGATCGGACATATCGCCGAACCTCTCTTCGCGCCGATCGGATGCGGTGACTGGCGCGCGGCCGTTGCCTTCCTCACCGGCATGGTCGCCAAAGAAAGCGTCGTTTCAGCCCTTGAAATCCTTTTCACCCCGGCCGAGATCGCCGCCTTCTTCACGCCGCTGACGGCCTACTCTTTCATGGTCTTCTCGCTCCTGTATATGCCCTGCATCGCAGCGCTCGCGACGATCAGAAGAGAACTCAGAAGCATCAAGTGGACACTCTTCGCAATCGTCTACCAGACCGTGATCGCCTACGCTGTCGCCTTCCTGATCTATCAGGGCGGAAAACTTCTGGGATTCAGCTGAATGACGGCGGGATCCGAAACGACAGTAACAGACAATAACAGAAAACCGCAATAACAGAAGAAGAAAAAACAATAAAAAAAGGCCGCCGGCATCATCCCGGCGACCTTTCCGGGGAGTCAAAATGAGCCTTGAATACACACTGTCAGTCATATTCGTCTATCTGCTGATCTTCCTCGCCGTCGTCTGTGCAGCTGTCATGATCCGCCGTGCCGTTAAAAACAAAGGGTGCATCGGATGTTCTTCCTGCCCGTCCGGATCCTGCGGATGCTGCAATAAAAAAGACGAACAGAAAGTTCAGACGATCGATCTCAGGAACAGATGATCATTGCAGACTCATCACAGGCTGCTGTGACACAACAACAGACAAAAACTCATCCGCTGATCACTCTTCGCCGAACCGGATCATACAATGAAACCCTACGATCCATAAACCGCAGACGATCGACCACCTCAAACAGTTCCGTCAGCAGAAACGACTCTTCATTTCCGATCCGTCCGTTTCTGCTGTCTGAATCGTTTCCCCTGATCCGTTTCCGGATCCTTTTTTCAGGTTTGTTTCCTGTTTTCTGATCCTGTATCAATCTGCCGT
>JAGAEB010000169.1 GCA_017613335.1 Methanosarcinaceae archaeon | reverse complement strand
GTTTTCACTTCACTGTGTTTTCACTTCACCGTGTTTTCACTTCACTGTGCTGTCACTTCACTGTGTTTTCACTTCACTGTGCTGTCACTTCACTGTGTTTTCACTTCACTGTGTTTTCACTTCACTGTGCTGTCACTTCACTGTGCTGTCCTGTCCGGATCGTCCGGTCCTCGTCCGTTTCCGGAACTGTCCGGGAGCAATTGTTTTTTATTACGGGAAATCCTTTATCCTTTCCGTCCCGGCGGATTTCCGGTTTTTCCGGCGTTATGCCGAGTGACGAGTGATTTTTATGAAACTGACGGACGATTACAGGAATTTATGTACGAAATGCGGTCTGTGCATCGATGTCTGCCCTCAGTATGATGACATCCGGATCATCGACGCGCTCTGCACTTATCTGGATACGGAAACGGGCGCAGTTCTCCCGTCCGATGATATCCGGAAATGCTATACCTGCAACGTCTGTACGGTCGCCTGCCCCGTAGGGCTCGGGATCCGCCGTCTGATCTCGGCGGCGCGCGAAAAAAACACAAGAGTAAACGGCCCGGGCGAAGCCCAGATGATCGCCGATCCCTTTTCCGACAAAAACATCTACCTGCAGATCGCCCGGTGGAAAAAGCCGATCGCTTTTGAAAACGAAGGAAAGAAGAGCAAAGTCGTCTACTTCCCCGGCTGCGCGGCGACCTACATGAATCAGATCATGGGAAAAGCCGCCGTCCGCATCCTTAAAAAAGCAGGCGTCGACTGCGCCGTCTTAAGCGGAGCGGACAACTGCTGCGGCTCTGTCGCCTACGGCGCCGGAAATACCGGCCCGATCATGAAGACAGGCCCCGGGAACATCAGAAAGATCCGCGCCCTCGGCGCAGAAACGCTTGTCACGACGTGCCCGGGATGCTACCGCGCTTTTAAGAACATCTATCCGGCGCTTTTCGGCGATCCCGGATTTGAAGTCCTTCAGATTTCCGAATACATCCTGCGCCTGATCGGATCCGGCCAGCTGAAATTCGATCCGGTCGATCCGTCTCTCTTCAGAAAAAGAGCCGGCCCTTCTGCATCCGGTATCGCCGCGCCGCTCAGGATCTATTACCAGGATCCCTGTCATCTGACGCGTTCCGTCGGCATGTATGAAGCCCCGCGGCAGATCCTTCAGGCCGTCCCCGGCGTCGTTCTCGTCAACCCGACGCCCGAAGGCTCCGTGTGCTGCGGCTTCGGCGGCGGCGTCCGCACGACGTTTCCCGGGATCTCACTGCGCCAGAGCGGGAGCGTCCGGAAACTTGCCAAGGAAAAGGGCGCCGACATCATCATCACCAACTGCGGCGGCTGCATGAAGAACGTCATCGAAGGGAGTGTCGACAGAGAAGGAAAACCCGTCGATGACGGCATCGCCGTCTACGATCTTGCGGAATTCCTGTATATCGCATCCGGTCAGCCGCCGATCGAAAGGGACGATCAGAAACTCGTCGTCCTTTCCAATGAAGCCCTCAAGGAATGTATGTCCTTTTATACCTTCGACCCGTACGAAGCCGTTGATACCGTTTCCATGAAGAAGGACGACAGTCCGTCTTCCGGAAAGGCGGAGCCGGAGTGACATCCGCCGGCCCGCAGCGTTTATGTGATCACCATGACCCGTTTTTCAGAACCGATGCCTGTCGGGAAAGTCCCGCCGGAGATCCTTGACCGGACAGTCTTCCGGAAGATCCGCCGCAGCGATTCCCGGATCCTCGTCACGCCCGGGACAGGCGAAGACTGCGGCATCATCGATCTCGGCTCTCAGTTCCGCGTCCTTTCATGCGATCCTGTCACAGGCGCTTCAAACGACGTCGGAAAACTGGCCGTCCACGTTTCCTGCAACGATATCGCTTCCGCAGGTCTCCGTCCGTTCGGCCTCATGGTCACGCTTCTCCTGCCGCCCGGATCGACGCCTTCCGATCTCGACAAGACCATGTCGGACATCTGCGATGCCGCCGCAGATCTGGACATAAGCATCCTCGGCGGACATACCGAAGTCACGGATGCCGTTTCCCGCACCATCGTCACGATCTGCGTCATTGCTTTTGCAGACCATGCAGAGAACGGTGACCCTGCAGACATTTCCGGAAATTCCGGCAATTCCGGACTGCCTGTCATCAGAACAGGCGGCGCCCGGCCGGGCGATCTTCTGATCATGACAAAAACAGCCGGCCTCGAAGGAACCGCCGTCATTGCCAACGATCATGCCGATGAACTCGAACCTGTCCTCGGAAAAGAAACGGTCTCAAAAGCCCGGGCTTTCATGGACCGGATCAGCGTCATGAAAGAAGGGATCATCGGCGGCCGCTGCGGCGTTTCATCGATGCACGACGTCACGGAAGGCGGTATTTTCGGCGCCGCCTATGAGATCGCGGCAGCTTCCGGCTGCGGCATCATCCTTGAAAAAGATAAGATCCCTGTCGCGGAAGAGACCGTTTCCGTCTGTTCTTACTACGGCATCTCCCCGTATCAGCTCATCTCAAGCGGCTGCATGGCCATGACGATCAAAGAAAAGAATGCGCCGCTTCTTCTTGAGACGCTGAGATCCGAAAACATCCCGGCAGCCGTGATCGGCCGGATGACTGAAGAAAAAGAATACCTGATCGTTTCTGAACAATCCGGCAAAAAAACAAGAGAACCGCTTCTGCCGCCCGGTTCGGATGAACTTTATAAGATCTGACGGCAGACAATTCCGGCACGCGTCCGGATCACGTTTTTCACAAAAGTCGTCTTCGCGCGGGTTCGTGTCTCAATAACCCGACGCGTCCGATACGGCTGTTTCTGCGTATCTCAGATTCCTTTGATGGAATACTGACCGTATTTCCTGAGTTCGACGATGGCTTCATCCAGATCCTTTGTCGTACAGAGGAGCGGGATCCTGTCGACTTCAGCCATTTTGACGGCCATCGGGTCGACTTCGTCTTTCGTGATCCCGTGAAGCACGACGACGCCTGGTTTGAGATTTGTGACGCGGATGGCGACCATCGGCGACTTTCCCGTCGAGACGCGCGTGAAGACCATCGCGCGGTCCGTGCTCCAGCCGTAAAGGTTCTGGAATTCATAAGAAGACATCTCAAGGATCGAGCGGACGCTGTCGACGATCGTGAAGCCGTAGAGGGGTCTTTCCATTCCTTTGTAGAGAACAGTTGCTTCGAGAAGAGAGACCAGTTTTGAAAACTGGATGGGAATGGAATATTCGTATGTCGAATAGATCGAATCTTTGACGTTGTTGGCGTTGAGCATGGTCTCATAAGCATGAATCTTCTGACCGCCGCGCTCAATATCGATGGCAAGCAGAGATTCGACGATCTTGCTGACCATGAGCGTCCCCGGCGATTTACGGCGCCCGCTCTCATAATCACTGATGACGGACGGAGAAACCTGAAGACAGTTTGAAATATCCGTCTGGGACACTTCAAAGTTCAGACGCCACTTTTTAAGGCACTCCCCGGGCTTCTCGGACAGAGTGATCTCACCGGCCATTTTTTCAGCCAGTTTTTTCTTGAGATTCTCAAAAGATTCGTTATTGATCATACTTATAAGAAAAATGATTCTTTTTCATAAATAGTTATTCATTGCCGCTCTTTATTTTTACCTGAAAAATCTCCCCTTCATCCCTGATAAAAAGGATCTGAATGAAGAAAACATGATCATCTGAAAAATGAATCACAATCTCCGGACGAAAACATGAACAGACAAAAAAGGACCGGTTCCGGAAGAACCTTCTTCCGGACCGGATAAACGGCGGCCGGGATCATCCGGAAATCCTCGATCACCGCACAGTTTTATTCTTCCTTCTTTTCAAAAGATCATGATATCCCGCGTTTTTTATAGTATACGGCACAAAACACGATATATAATGCGGTTGCAAGGACGATCGGCACGCCGTACTTCTGCAGAAATCCGATGGAGAGCAGATATAAAGCAGCGCCCGGAATCAGACCTGCACCTTTCACGATCCTGCCTGTCCGTGACGTGTCTTTTTTTCCCGGAAACAGAATCATGTACACCACAATCATTGTCGTGCACAAATGCATGATAAGGTCAGGATGAAAGAAACCATTCACACAATACTGCAGGATAAAACCGAGACCAAAAATAAATGCATATACGATCCTGGCACGGGATTCATATTTCATGATCGCTGTCTCCGGTTTGTTGTCATGATCATTTGTAGTAATAATCCACTTCCAAATAAAGCGGCATATTATATCCCCTGATTCCCCAGGCCGGATAGGAATTATAAGGGATTATTGAAGGCGGGCACCAAAATATGTCGACATATGTATTATACGGTTGTACACCCGATATCGAACCTCCGAAATAGTTATACAGTTCGGCGGCCAAACCTACTATGCCATCAGCAGTCGCTAATCCCGAAAGCAATCCTGCTATGGCGAATACAATGCCTGCAGCATTCAAAAGCTGTGATAACTGTACATCATTATACAGCAAATAGCTGGAATTTGGCGGATTTGACGGCAGATCATATTTTATCAATCTCAGCAAACCGTCACAGACTTCATGAAAAACGCTGTCCTTCGGCCTGATCATTTCGTCTGAATCTGTTTTAGTACATGGTATTGAACACAGATTTTTTTGATAATTGTTGTCTGAAACCGAGATCTGTGATACGACCCATGCGGACGCATCATCGTTCAGATAAATCTCCGTTTCATAAAAATCCCCGCCTGAGACAGAAACTGCATAAACCGACGAGTCTGCAATACTGAACCGGGTATACATCTCAGCAGTATGTGTTTGTCTCAGATTGCCGTTTACGACATCGAAGTCGACAGTACCTCCGATTTCAAAGCGATCTTCGGAGCTGAGTGTTTTCATTTGACTCAGATCAAGATTTTCAATCGTTACGTCTTTCAAAAAAAGATTGATCAGTGATTCAATTTCGTTTTGATCTTTGTCAGACAATGATTCACCATTGGTGATTTTCGGAATTTCTTTTGATGTCAGAATATCCATTGCCTGACTGTCTGATACTTCCCTCTCGTGTGCCATTACTCCCGGAACAAACAGGGAGAATACAAGGACAAGAGAGGCAAATATCGAAAAAATTGTCCTTTTCTTCATAATAACACCTTTGTTTTTATTCCTTTGACTTAATCAAAGGATAATTTCAGATACAATCAAACAATATTTATATTTTTCCACATGTATTTTAACAAAAGTTGTCTCATCTGTCATTCATTTGATGCCGGGCAACGATTCCTTTTCACGTTTCTGATGTCCGGTATTTATTTTTGTTGAGAAGGTTACCGTCAGATGAGGAACCCGCAATATCCGGAAAAGAGCAGAAAGCCGTCAGAAGAGCAGCAAACGAAACCTTCATGACAGGCGGTCTCTGATCCTGTATTTAAAAATTCCTTTTTTGAATGAATCACAAAAGATATGTGCGGATGTCGTTTTCCCGCTTTTGTGACCTTTATGTCTCCTCTCAGAAAAATTCCATCATCAGCGTCTCCTGCCCGCACAGACTCTGATTCGCCGTCGGAAAAGGTTTCATCACCATTTTCGCCGTCCGCTTCCGGAAATGATCATGTCACGGTCTCCGTCTCTGACATCCGCATTTTTCTTCTCTGCCCCCGTCGTCTCTATTACATGAATTCGGCGAAAGGTCTTCGCCGTTCCCGGGAAGCTGCAGGGAAGGCGGAAAAACGTTTTCTTCCGGGTCCGGCGGAGGCTTCCCTCTACTTTTTTGCTGACGATCCTCTCAAAAAATACGAATCCGCGATCCTGAAAGAAGCTCTTTTTGACATTCCTTACAGACTGGCGGGATCTCCTGAATTCAGAGAGATCATCAAAGCGGAATTTCCGGAACCTCTTTTTTCGGAACTGCTCTCTTTCGTTGTCGGCGCTTCTCTTTCTGAGATCCTCGATGATTATTCCGGCACGCCTGAAACACCCGGGACGCCCGGAACGCCCGGAACGCTTTCCGCAAAACAGTTCTACGAACTTCAGAAACGTCTTCATTTTTCTGTCCCGGCCGTCATGATGAATCTCAGAAAGACAAAAGATGCTTTCGGATACCGGATATTTGAATCTCTGGCCGATCCCGCAGAACATGACTGCCTGATCATCTCGGAAAAGACCGGCCTTTCAGGAACGATCCCCAAGATCCTTTCCGTCAGCATCAACAACGGACCGGAATGTTTCGTCCCGTATCTCATCAGGACATCAAAACCGCCGTCGGACGGCGTCTGGGAATCCGACAGGATCTCCGCAGCGGCCTACCTGATGCTTTTTGAAGAAGGCGTCAGAAGAAGAAACGAGATGAGCAGCAGAACAAAGACAGAAGCCGATACGGAACACAGCGCAGGACATACCGTGAACGATCCGGCTTTCGGAGCAGCCCCCTGCGCCGTGAACGATCCGGCTTTCGGATCAGACTCCCGCGCCGTGAACGATCCGGCTTTCGGATCAGACTCCCGCGCCGTGAACGAT
>JAGAEB010000168.1 GCA_017613335.1 Methanosarcinaceae archaeon | reverse complement strand
TTTTGAGAGAGAACTTTTTGAGAGAGCACTTTTTGAGAGAGTACTTTTTAAGAGAGCACTTTTTGAGAGAGTACTTTTTAAGAGAGCACTTTTGAGAGCGCACTTTTTGAGAGGGCACTTTTTGAGAGAGCACTTTTTGAGAGCGCACTTTTTGAGAGAATACTTTGAGAGCGCACTTTTTGAGAGAACACTTTTTGAGGCGCACTTTTTGAGAGAGCACTTTTTGAGAGAGCACTTTTTGAGAGAGCACTTTTGAGAGAGCATTTTTTGAGAGAGTACTTTTTGAGAGCGCACTTTTGAGAGAGCACTTTTGATTTTGAGTGCACGCTTTTGAGAGCACACTTTTGAGAACACATTTTTGAGAGCATCCTGTTCGGACGTCCGTTTTTTTTCATTTCAGCCTGTCCCCGGATATCTCTGTTTCCCGTATTTTCCTCTCGTAACACAATTCCGATTCTGAATAACACAAAATACTATTTATACTTCCGAAATCTTTTAGCTCATATCTTTCTGACGGATCTGCGATCCGGGAACAGTGAGTTTTATGGATGATGAAAAAAAAGCACCGGAAAACGAATTAATGAGGATCGGCGTCTCTCTCCCGGACAATCTTCTGTCCAAGTTTGATACGATCATTGAAGAAAGAGGGTATTCATCCCGTTCAGAAGGCATCCGTGATGCCATCCGCAGCTACATCAACCACTACGAATGGATGAACGATATCAAAGGACCGCGCATCGCAACGATCACGCTTGTTTATGATCATCATAAAAGAGGCCTGACATCGACGATGGCGGATATCCAGCATGATTACACGCATGTGATCCAGTCGTCGACTCATATCCACATCGATCACGCCAACTGCCTTGAAGTGATCGTCCTTGACGGCGACGGCGAAGATATCAAAAAACTGGCGGAGAACATTCTGTCCCTCAACGGCGTCAAATTCGCCAAACTGACGACCGTCCCGCCGATCGACAAGATCCGAATTTCCGGATCCTGTTCTGTTTTTCACCCGGGAGGAGCTCTGCTTCTTCCGGATATCCTCCTTTCACCCGGACAGATATCCTGTCTTTCCCTGTCTTTCCTTATCTTTCCCTGTCTTTCTGAAAATTCTTTTTCAGACGACACCTTTTTTATTGTGAATGCCGTTGATGAACTGCTTTTATCACAATTATTTTCCGGTCAGGCCGGATTTTTATCTTAAAAATCATCATTCATTGGAACAGTCCGGGAGGGCGGAACGTTTCCGGACTGTTTCTTTTTCAGGGTTGAAAAAATGCCGACAATACAGGAACAGATCCGTGAAGTTGAAGACGAGCTCAAAAAAACGATCTACAACAAGGCAACTTCCCACCACATCGGCCGTCTCAAAGCCAAGCTGGCCAAACTTCACGATGAGGTCGAGAAGAAAGCGGCCGCATCCGGCGGCGGCGGTGAAGGTTACAACGTCAAAAAAGCCGGCGATGCGACCGTGACGCTCGTCGGCTTTCCGTCCGTCGGTAAGTCGACGCTCCTGAATCAGCTGACAGATGCGCATTCCGAAGTCGGCGCCTACGCCTTCACGACTCTTTCAGTCGTCCCGGGCGTTATGGAATACAAAGGTGCGACGATCCAGATCCTCGATGTTCCGGGTCTCGTGAAAGGCGCGGCATCCGGCCGCGGCCGCGGCAAAGAAGTCATTGCCGTTATCCGCAACTCGGACATGGTCCTCTTCCTCGTCGACGTTTTCCAGCATACGCATCTGGACGTCCTGAAAGAAGAACTCTACAACGCCGGCATCCGCGTCAACGAATTCCCGCCGGACGTCGTCATCAAAAAAAAGGACCGCGGCGGCATCCAGATCAGCTCAACGGTCGATCTCGATATTGATGACGAAACGATCAAATCCATTCTCGACGAGTACAAGGTCCACAATGCGACCGTCCTCATCCGTGAAAAGATCACGGTCGATCAGCTGATCGACGTCGTATCCGGAAACCGGAGCTATGTCCGGTCGATGATCGCCGTCAACAAGGTCGATCTGGCAACGCCCGAACTGATCGAAGAAAACAGAAAACGTTATCCTGACGGCGTTTTCATCTCCGCTCACAACAATGAAAATCTTGATCAGCTCCGCGAAGTCCTCTACGATTCGCTCGGCTTCATCCGGCTGTACCTCAAACCGCAGGGCGGCCCTGCCGACATGGAAGAGCCGATGATCATCCTGAAAAACACGAACGTCGGACAGATCTGTGACCGTCTCCACCGCGACTTCCGGAGAAAATTCCGTTTCGCCTATGTCTGGGGAAAATCCGCCAAACATCCGGGACAGCGCGTCGGCCTTGAACACAAACTCATGGACGGCGACATCCTGACGATCATCATTCAGAAATGACCGTTTCCGAAATGACCGTTTCCGAAATGACCGTCATTCTGAAAGGATATTCATTCTATTCATTGATTCATTGATTCATTCTATTATAAGGGACAAATTATGACCGAACTGGCAAAACCGAGAGGAACGCGCGACATCCTTCCGAAAGATGTCGCCAAAAGAAGGGCTGTCGAGGGTGTTTTCCGCCGCATCGTCCGTAACTGGGGTTTCGGCGAGATCGTGACGCCGACATTTGAAGACCTGGAACTTTTCAGGCTCAAATCCGGCGAAGGGGTTCTTGGGGAGATCTATTACTTCACGGACAAAGGCGACCGCGAACTTGCGTTGCGCCCTGAACTGACAGCGCCGACGATGCGCGCCTACGTCAATGAAATGCAGTCATTCCCGAAGCCCGTCAGACTGTTCTATTTTGAGAACTGCTTCCGCTATGAACGCCCGCAGAAAGGCCGTTACAGAGAATTCTGGCAGTTCGGAACGGAGCTCATCGGCAGCAGCAGGCCGGAATCTGACGCCGAGATCATCGCGCTCGCCATGACGATGCTCAAAGCCGTCGGGATCCGCGGCGATCTCAATATCGGAAATCTGTCCGTCATCCGGTTCCTCCTCAATCAGATTTCTTCCGAAAGTGAAGTCCAGGACAGGATCATGCGCCTGATCGACAAACAGGAAACGGAAATGCTCGATCAGTATCTTGAAGAGATCGGCGCGCCTGCAGATCTTCAGGAAAAACTCCGCGCAGTCATTTCTCTTGCCGGAAAAGATGCCTACGGTGCCGTTGCCCAGGCCCGCCTGATCGCCGGCGATCTGCCGCAGCTCGATGATTTTGAAAAAATGCTCGATCTTCTGGCAGCCTACGGCATTTCCGGGTTCACAGTCAACTTCGGCATTGCCAGGGGCCTTGACTATTACACGGGAACCGTCTTTGAGATCTATGCCGAAGGACTCGGTGCCCAGAAACAGGTCTGCGGCGGCGGCTCTTATAAACTTATCAGCCTCTTCGGCGGCGGCGATGTCGTCTCTACCGGCTTCGGCCTCGGATTCGACCGGATCATGGAGATCTGCGACCCTGTCCCGGAAACCGTCCCGACCGTCTATGTCGTCTCAAAACCGGCAACAGAAGCCGAAGGCATCCGGATCGCCTCGGAACTGAGGCAATACGTCCCCGTCATCACCGATGTCATGCAGCGCAGCTTCAGCGCCCAGCTCAACTACGCCAACACGATCGAGGTCGATTATATCCTCATCGTCGGTGAAAAAGAAGCCGAATCCGGCCTGTATTCATTAAAAGACATGAAGTCCGGCGAACAGGTCTCCCTGACCGCGCAGCAGCTGATCGACAGATTCTCAGCCCGATCCCGGAAAAACCTGATCCGGATCCCCCGATCCGGATCCCCCGACCCGGATCGGTTTATCCCGGCATCCGATCAGGTTCAGTTCGTTTTCTGCTCCTTTCCGTGTTTTCCGTGTTTTCCGTGTTTTCCTGTTTTCCGTGTTTTCCTGTTTTCCGTGTTTTCCTGTTTTCCGTGTCTTCCTGTTTTCCGTGTCTTCCTGTCTTCCTGTTTTCTCTGTCTTCCTGTTTTCTCTGTCTTCCCGTTTTCTCTGTTCTTACTGTTTTTCTCCGTCTGAATGATGCTGAAAAAGACATAAATCTGCAGAATTCCTTTTCCTGAATCATGATCTTTCAGAAAATCGACGATAAAATAAAAAGAGGGCCGGCAGCTCCCCGCCTGAAAGCCGCCGTCTTTGATGTCAATCACGGGGCCGTCTCTCTGGCCGGAAAATACCGGTCTTCGGGATTTGATACGATCGCTTTTGACGTCTATGAAAAAATGCCGGAAGACAAAAGAAACGCTCTTTCTGAATCCTCGGGGATCAGAATATCCGTCTCAACGGATGATCTGAAAGATGTCGATGTCGTTTTTTCTCCGGTCCATCTGACGCCTCTCAACAGATTCCTGAAAGCTGCGCATGATCTCGGAATCCCTGTCCTGACGCACCACGAAGCCGTCGGCCTCCTTCTGAAAAACGATGAACGCCTGAAAAACAGATGTCTCATCGAGATCACCGGCGTCCGGGGAAAAACAACGACCGCCGCACTCTCTGCCCGGATGATCTCCGCTCTCGGAAAAACGGTCCTTCATACATCCCGCGGCATTGAAATTTTTGACAGATCAGACGACGGGCACGTTTCGGAAACACTTCTCCGCGCAGGCGGGACGATCTCTCCGTCACATCTTCCTGAAATCATCGATGAGATCCTGAATGCAGGAATCGATCCTTCTTTCATGATCTTTGAAATTTCTCTGGGATGCACAGGCGCGGCAGACATAAGCATGATCACGACACTTGAGCCGTCTTACGGAATCGCCGGAAATTCAGCCTGCTCGACGTCAGCCAAAACATCCTTCCTGAAAAGATACTCTGAAAACGAAAGCGGATATGTGCGTCCCGGCAGGCCGGCAGGGATTCTGATCGCAGACGAAAATGACAGAAACACGATCAGCGAAATTCTGCGGAAATGTCATGACAGATCTGCCGGTGATGTCATTTATTACGGCCGGCGTACAGAAGATCCGGTCAGGTCAGAAAGCCTTCCGGCACATCCGGGCAGCGTTTCCGGAAGACCGGGAGATATTTCCGGAATGCCGGATGTTCTCCTGACGGCCCGGGGAAACGATGAAATCCGTATCGATCATCCGGAAAAAGGACAGTCTTTTTCGTGCAGACTGCATCACGATCTTTTCATGAATGCTTACCTTCCTTCATTTGCGGGCGCATCGGCGCTTGCTTTTGCGACCGGCGTTTCCGGCACTGATATCGTCGCTGTCATTGAGGCTTTCTGCGGCATAGAAGGACGGATGAAAGAGCTGTCCGTTTCCGGCAGATACGTTCTGGACAATTCCAATTCCGGCCTCAATGAAGCATCCGCCCGCGCCGCGATCGTTCATGTCCTCCGGAAATACGGTGAAGACCGGAAGCAGTACCCGGAATCATTTCCGGATCCCGGATCCGCATCGGAACACAGCACTTCCGGAAAGATCATTCTCGTCATCGGCGAAAATGCACGCGAAGTCTGCGAAGGCTTCCCGCCGGAGACCGTCGAAAAAATTGTCCGCGATTACTGCGGGCAGATCAGCGGGTTCATCCTTGTCGGCGCCCGGATGAAAGAAGCATCCGAACGTCTGAAAGCTTCCGGAATCTCCGTCAGAACGGCCGAAAACCGTGAATCCGGTGAAAAGACGGCATTCAGGCTATCCGGAAAAAACGACATCATCATTTCTGCCGTCAAATGCTTCAGATAAAATGCGGCCTTTTCAGAAACCGGAAATGCGTCACTTCTCTTTAAATTTATAAGGTTTAAAGACGTTTACTGAAAGGTTCAATATCACAAAACGAATACAGTTTAATCACAAATTCATATTTGTCGGCATATTCGTAACAATCGTCTCTTCTGCCATACCGGATTTCCGTCACCTTCAGGCATCCTGAAAAGACCGGTCGGAGAGATTCACCGGGCGCCGCTGTCCCCGTTTTCCGGAAAACGATACCCGGAAAAAGCGGAAACACAGCAGCACAGAAATACAAAAAAGCCGAATCCAAGATCAGAGGAAAATAATGTCTGAAAGAATGATCATTCATCCGAGACCGAGTTCTATCGTTGCTTCTCTTTATACACTCAGGGATCTGAAAATCGATGTCGCCATCCTTCACGGACCGCCGGGCTGTTCTTTTAAGCACGCGCGTCTCCTCGAAGAAGACGGCATCCACGTCCTGACGACTGCCATGGACGAAAACGATTTCGTTTTCGGCGCTCATGACAAACTCACGGCGACCCTCAAAAAGGCGATCGAACTCTTCTCCCCGAAATCAATGGCGATCGTCGGTACCTGTACAAGCATGATCATCGGCGAAGAACTCTCCGATGCAGCCAAAGAGATCGATACGGACATCCCGATCCTCTGCGTGGAGATCCATGCCGGACAGGCCAACAACACAAGAGGCGTCATGGCCGTCCTGGAACCGGCAGTCAGAGCAGGCCTCGTGACGCCGGAGGAACTCAAAAGGCAGGAAATCCTCCTGAAAGCCGCAACAGACGTTGAACTGAAGACCGGCGCAGCCAGCCGCGACTATCTCGGGCCGTCAAGAGGCGATCTCAAATACAAAGTCGCCGCACACATTCTGGAACTCATCAGGAATGATAAACGCGGCCTGCTCATCCTCAATGCCAAAAAAGAAACAGCCTATATGTTCGCCGATGAACTCGTCGCTGTTTATGAAACGGCAAAAGCCCTCGGGAAAGAGAAAAATCTGGCACTGTTCGCCAATCTCGATGAAAACTGCGGTCTTCCGCGCGTCCGGGAACACGCCCTGAACATCCTGAAAGTCTTCAGAGAAAAGAACATTCCGATTGCAGAGATCATCGGCGGCCTTGATGAATATGCCGTCACCGGCGACAAGGTCGCGGAACTGACATCCGGAAAATACAGCGGATACGACTATGCTTTTATCGCAGGCGTCCCTCATGCAATCCCGACGGATGCGTTCGGCAGCATGGAGATCATCTCCGTCACAAACGGCCCGAGACAGGTCCTTCCGATGAAAGAAATGGGACACAGATTCGTCATGGTCGAGATCGACCTGCACCCGAAAACACTCGGCATCGACACGATCGTTCCCTCCGAATTCGGAGATACGCTCCGCTCAATGCTGGCCGATGAGACCGGAAAATGACAGAACAGCCGTCTCCGGCCTGAAATTACGTTCCTTTGATCCTCCTGACATAAACTAACTGAGGGTGAATATCCTGGCAAAAAAAATCATTGCAATCTACGGAAAAGGCGGCATCGGAAAATCAAGCACCGCCTCCAATGTGGCAGCCGCCTGCGCTGATGCAGGTTACTCTGTCATGATCATCGGCTGCGATCCGAAAAGCGACTCATCGATCACGCTTCTGGGCGGCCGGCGCATCCCGACTGTTCTGGATCAGCTCAGAAACCTCAAAGACATCAAAAAAGAAGATATCATCTTCGAAGGCTACGGCGGTGTCAAATGCGTCGAAGTCGGCGGCCCCGAACCGGGCGTCGGCTGCGCCGGAAGAGGCATCATCGTCGCGATCGAACAGCTCAAAAAAGTCTATCCGGAATTCATGGATAACGATCTGATCATCTACGACGTTCCGGGAGATGTCGTCTGCGGCGGATTCGTGGCACCTATCAAAAAAGGATTCGTTAATGAAGTATATGTCCTGACATCCGGCGAATATATGCCCCTTTATGCCGCCAACAACATCTGCCGCGGTTTTTCAAGGATCGGCATGGCCGTCGGCGGCGTCATCTGCAATTCCCGCAATGCCGAACATGAAAGAGAACTCGCAGAGGAATTCGCAAAAGGAATCGGTACCCGCCTGATCGGCTATATCCCCAAAGATCCGGTCGTCCAGAATTGTGAAAGAGACGGATTTTCCGTCCTTGAAAAAGCGCCGGATACGGAGATCGCAGACACATACAGAGCCCTTGCCGCAGAACTGATGGCCAATACTGATCTCGTGACGGCTGAGCCGATGGATGACGACGCACTCAGAGAACTGTCCAAGAAATATGTCTGATCTTTCCGGAACGCACCGGGATCAGCCGGAGCCGATCCCTGAACGGATTTTCCTGCACATCTGCCGCCCGTGCCGGAAACAGCTTCACGGGACGTCACGGTCGGATTTCCGGTGAATGCCGGCCTATGCCAAGATTGAAATAGAAATATGCAATCATGTAGCCGTTATCGGGCGTCGGAGTTCCGTTCTTTTCCGATGATCCGTTGGTGCCGGCTGCACCAATGCAGCAAAAACGGTATGCCAAACGTAATGATACAAAACGTAATGATGCAATACGTAATGATGCAATACGTAATGATACAATAAGAAAATCAGCCCTGAAAAGAGGCGATCATCATGCAGTGTGAAATTTGCGGCAAAGAAATACGGGGAGAACCTGCAACAGTCAAAGTCGAAGGTTCCGAATTCAACGTGTGCAGGGAATGCGAAAAATACGGCGTTTCTGTCAAACGCGCGCCTGTCGCAGTAAAAGAAAACGCGTCTCCTGTCACTTTCGTCTCAAAACAGAAAGCGCCGAAGAATTATTTTGCAGGCCTTGACAAAGACATCGTCGAAGATTACGATGTCGTCATCAAAGAAGCCCGCGAGAAAAAAGGATGGAGTCAGGAAGACCTGGCCCATAACATGAAAGAAAAAGCGCATCTGATCAAAAAGATCGAAAGAAAGGAGATCATGCCGGAAGAGGCCATCATCGCAAAGCTCGAAAAGATCCTCGGGATCCGGCTGATGGAAAGCGCCGACTCCGTTGACGGCTACAAAGGAAACCGCAACAGGGAGACAACTCTCGGTGACATTGTTTCCATCAAAAGAAAGTGATCATCGGATCCTGTGTTCCGTCAAAGATCGGAAATGATATGAAGGGCGTTTTTCCGGAAATCCGGAAGAGCGCCCTTCTTTTTTCAGATTGTCTTTTTTACAGCTGTCTGTTTTCCGACAGTCTTTTTACGGCTTTCTGTTTCCGGCCGTCTTTTTTACAGCTTTTTGTTTCCGGCTGTCTTTTTTACAGCTATCCGTTTCCGGCCGTCTTTTTTACAGCTATCCGTTTCCGGCCGTCTTTTTTACAGCTTTCTGTTTCCTGCTGTCTGTTACTGATCCTGTCTGCCTTTTCTTTCATCCGTTTCTGCCGGAAACGGTCTTCAGTTCAGGCCGACTTCGGCTTTAAACGTATCAATGCCGATCTCGTCGATCAGCCTGCCGAGGCGCTTTTTGGAATCTTTCCTGATCACGAAATCGATGATCTTTCCGGTGATCTCAACAGCCTGTTCTTCATTGAGACCTTCTGCGACGAGCGTTCCGACCTGGGGGCTGTTGGAGGCATTTCCGCCGACGTAGAGCTTGAATCCTTTGGCATCGCCGGCAAATCCGATATCGCGGACAGCAGGCTCGGCGCAGGAGAACGGGCATCCGGAAACGCCGATCTTCATCTTGCACGGCAGCGGTTTTCCGTGGAACATGCTTTCCAGCTTAAGTCCCAGACTGACCGAATCCTGTTTGGCGCGCTTGCAGAACGTCGTTCCCGGACAGATCCTGACGCTTCTGACACACATGCCGATCGCCGCGCCGGGCTCCATGTCCAGATCCGCCCAGACATTGTCAATGTCCTCTTCTTTCAGACCGACAATGACGAGCCGCTGGGACGAAGAAATCTTCAGAGCGGCGGCATTGTATTTCTCTGAAACATCTGCAATGCGACGGAGCTGATCCGGCGTCACGATGCCTGCCGGCATGCGCAGAGCCACGGCATATGATTCTCCGTCTCTCTGAAGAATGGCTCCTTTCTCGGGGATATCTTTCTTTTTTTCTGCAACTGTATCTGCCATAAAACTCACCTTTATCTTTTTGTCTGTCTGCTTTTTTTCACTGGAAACAATTCACAGATCCGGGTTTTTCCCGCACGTTTTTCCGTCACTTCCGGTATTTTCCGTGCCGGGTTCAAAAAGACGGACTTCGACGCCCGCTTCATTGAAAAATTCCAATGAAACCGGATCCGGATAGGCATAATTGTAAATCACTTTCCTGATACCTGCGTTGATGATCATTTTCGTGCAGAGAATACAGGGCTGATGCGTACAGTAAAGGGTCGCGCCCGACGTTCTGACGCCGTGAAGTGCCGCCTGAATGATCGCATTCTGCTCAGCATGGACGGCGCGGCATTTCTCCTGACGGGTGCCTGAAGGAATGTTCTCTTCCATGCGGATGCATCCGATATCGAGACAGTGAGCCAGTCCGGAAGGCGCCCCGTTATATCCGGTCGTCAGGATCCTGTTATCTCTGACAATGACCGCGCCGACCTGCCTTCTGAGACATGTCGATCTTTTTGCAACAATTGCAGCGATTTCAGAAAAATATTCATCTGCACTTGGACGAGTCATAGGAATGAGTTACAGCCTAATCTATAAAGAGATTTTGAGACGTCCCGTGATTCCTGACTGATCCGTATCTTCTGTCCGTGTTTTCGCCTTTATTCTCTTTCTGTTTCCCCTGCCGTTTTTCACCTTTTTTTCTTCCTGTTTCCTCTGCCGTTTTTTCACCTTTGTTCTCTTCCTGTTTCCTCTGCCGCGTTTTTCACTTTTGTTCTCTTTCTGTTTCCTCTGCCGTATTTTTCACCTTTGTTCTCTTCCTGTTTCCTCTGCCGTTTTTTCACCTTTGTTCTCTTCCTGTTTCCTCTGCCGCGTTCTTCACCTTTGTTCTCTTTCTGTTTCCTCTGCCGGTTTTTCTCTTTCCCTGTTTTTGTCATCCCGGTCTTTTGCTGATCCTGTTCAGGCCCGGCCGTGTCTCAAATATTAAATAGATACAGGCTGTTCAGAACTCATCTTATCGAAAACATAAAACTTATATCCGGCCGGCGTTCGTGTTCATCCCGGATAATGATCAAAAACGGAGGAATGATTATGGCACGCGATCAGCGTGATTTTTACTATATGCAGGCCCACAAAGAAGGTTACCGCTCAAGGGCTTCCTATAAACTGAAACAGATCAATGACAGAGAAAAAGTCATCCGGCGCGGGGATACGATCGTCGATCTGGGCGCAGCGCCCGGCGGCTGGCTCCAGGTCGAGAAAGAGCTGTCCGGCGGCAGGATCCTCGGGATCGATCTTCAGAGCATTGACGCCATTCCGGGCGTCGAGACTTTCCGCGGAGACATGACAAAACAGAGAACGATCGACTATGTCCTGGAATTTGCAGGCCCCAAAGGCGTCGATGTCGTTTTATGCGATGCTGCGCCGAACCTGACAGGCAACTGGAGTCTGGACCACGCCAGAGGGATCGAGCTCAACAGGATCGCTTTCGAGTGCGCCAAAAAGATCCTCAAACCGAACGGCAATTTCGTCGTCAAGGTTTTCCAGGGCGATCTTTTCAAACAGTTCTACGACGATGTCGGAAAAGAATTCGCACGCGTCAAAGCCTATTCGCCGCCGGCATCCCGTTCCACGAGCGCTGAGATCTACATCATCGCCAAGAAATTCCTCACGGCGCCCGTCCGCCGCGGCGAAGAATATGCGGTCCGCATCAAAGAAACAGGAATGAACGGCGACGGGATCGCCTATATCGACAATTTCATCGTCTTCGTCAGAGACGTCGATGTCGGCGATATCGTCAGGATAAAGATCGAAGACGTCAAGAAGAATTTTGCCTTTGCCTATGTCCTCGAAGATCTGGACGAGATGCCGGAAGGCGAAGAAGTCCCGAAAGGAAAACACGCGCCCCGCGAAGAAAATTCCCCGGAAAACATCGATGCCGGAAGCAGGGAGATCATCAGAAACGCATCCGGAAGCGCTTCGGAAAATGTTTCAGGAAATGTTCCGGAAAATCCGCCGGGAACAAAAGGAAACCCCGGACCGGATGCCGTTCCTGTCGGCAGGATCTCCCGCATCCGTTCCAAAAAATATGACGTCGAACCGGATGATGACTTCGACGAATACGACCGTGCATAAACTCAGCAAAGACTGAAACGTTTTAACGGCATATTTTCCGATATCCTGCGGAAATACTGTCCGAACCGGTGAAGTGAAAATACCATGAATGATGAAACCGGCCGTAAACTCGGCCTCCCGGAATGTACGGCTCTCCTGATCGGCGGAATGATCGGCAGCGCCATTTTTTCCCTATCCGGTATAACAATGTACAGCGCAGGTCCCGCTTCTGTGATCTCATGGATCGCAGCCGGTTTCATCATGCTTTTTTACGGACTTTTAATGGCTGAGCTTGCCGGTCTTTATCCGGTCTCGGGGGGGGTTTATGTTTTCCCGAGGATGGCGTTCGGCGGAAAGACGGGCAAAATCCTCGGATGGCTTGCCTGCTGGTCATCCATTCTGACGAATCTGGTCGCTGTTTCTTTTGCCGCCATTTATGTCAGTATCTATCTGAGTGTCAGCATCCCCGCTGTTTCAGGTTATCAGATCCCCCTGGCCATTCTGACGATCCTTGCCTGTGTCTTTCTGAATGTCATCAGGTTCGACATTTCAGGGAAGATCAATACCGGTCTTGTCATCATCCTGATCCTGACGATGACTGTCTTTGTCATTTCTGCTTTTTTCAGCGGGAAATATGATGCCGGCCTGCTGCATCCTTTTTTCACGCAGGGCGCGGACGGGTCACTCGGATTTATATCAGCCGTCCCGACAGCAATCTTCGGATACAGCAGCATCATCTCGATTGCCTATCTGGTCTCTGATGTCAGAAATCCCGGAAAAACGATCCCGAAATCCACGTTCATCTCGATCCTTGTCGTCAGTTCTGTTTACGCCCTTATCATCCTCTCGACGATGGGTCTGATCACAGCCGGTTATCTTGCGGAAAACCCCGATATGCAGTACATTCCCGTTTTCGCCGCCTGCTTTACCGCTCTTTCAGAAATACCATGGCTGGCAACTGTCGTCAGCATCGCTGCATCGTTATCTCTGATCACGACAATGTCTGTCTGCATTTCCATCACTTCCAGATCCCTGCAGGCTGTCAGCAATGACGGGATTCTTCCGCCGTTCTTCGACAGAGTGACGTCTTACGGCGTTCCGGCAGTTGCTGCAGCCATCACCGGTTTCATTACGATCTGCATGGTCTGTTTTCCTGAGAACGTCTCCATTCTGATCAATTTCGGCGCGATTTTCAATGTCATCTCGATCGTCATCACCATCCTGGCAGTCTACAAAGCCCGCAAAAAAGAAACGTACACGGAATCTTCTTTCAAAACGCCGGGCGGCTTTATCCTTCCGACCCTCCTGATCCTGATCCTGTTCATCTGCAACATATCCGGAATCATCACCGGCGGCCGGAATATCTGGATATATACCGGCTTCTTCCTGCTGCTGGGCATGATCATCTTTTTCTCCGGAAATGCGCGCGCCGAAGAGCGCAGCAATCTCTGATTTTTTTCCGATGGTCCGGAAAAATGCCGGCCGATCCGCATATTCTGAAAAGGCCTGCCGGCCTTTCAAACCTGAAAACTGCCTGCCGGCCTTTCAAACGTGAAAACCGCCCGCCGGCTCTTCAAACCCGAAAACTGTCCGCCGGCCTTTCAAACCTGAAAAGCGTCTGCCGGCCTTTCAAACCTGAAAAGTGTCTGCCGGCCCTTCAAACATGAAAACCGCCCGTCGGCCTTTCAAACCTGAAAAGTGTCTGCCGGCCTTTCAAACGTGAAAACTGCCTGCCGGCCTTTCAAATGTGAAAACTGCCTGCCGGCCTTTCAAATGTGAAAACTGCCTGCCGGCCTTTCAAATGTGAAAACTGCCTGCCGGCCTTTCAAATGTGAAAACTGCCT
>JAGAEB010000167.1 GCA_017613335.1 Methanosarcinaceae archaeon | reverse complement strand
TCTTTGTCTGTTTCTTTTGTTCTTTGTCTGTTTCTTTTGTTCTTTGTCTGTTTTTTCCTCATCTGTTGTTGTTTTCTCCGTGTTTTCTGTCCGTTTTCTTTATTTTCTGTTCATGTTTTTCCGGATGATCCGTTTCAGCGTCCTGCTTTTTTCCGCTTCTTTTGCTGTTTTTCCGTTTTTGTCCGGATCTTCCTGTTCCGCTCAGACTGTCCGTCGGCCGTCTGTCTCCGCTCAGACTGTCCGGCGGATCGTCGTCATAATCGGGAGCGAACCGGGCTGTCTGATCGTCGGGCTGTCATAAAATTTAAATAGATTATGTCGCATTAGACAGCATTTTCTGAACCACTTTTGTATAGAATGAAACATACGGAGGTTTAAGACATGTACAGAACGCACTTATGTAACGAGATCAGGGAAGAGCATATCGGAAAGACCGTCTCTCTTGCCGGCTGGGTAGATACGATCAGAGATCACGGAGGTGTCATCTTCATCGATCTGAGAGATTACACCGGCGTGTCCCAGGTCGTCATCAGAAACGAAAGCCTGATGGCAGGGGTCAACAGAGAAACCGTCATCACCGTTACCGGCGAAGTCATGAAACGTGACGAGGAGACCATCAACCCGAAGATCGAGACCGGTTTCGTCGAAGTCGCCGTCGAAAGTCTGACCGTTCTGGGTCCGTCCGAACACGTCCTGCCGTTCGAGATCAGCGACTCGACAGCCACGCGCGAAGACGTGAGACTGAAATACAGATATCTTGACCTCAGAAACCCGGCTCTTCATCAGAACATCATCCTCAGATCAAAGGTCATCAGCCGCATGAGAAAACTCATGGAAGAAAGAGGCTTCCCGGAGATCCAGACGCCGATCCTGGCTGCATCTTCCCCGGAAGGCGCCAGAGACTTCCTCGTTCCGAGCAGAAAACACAAAGGAAAATTCTACGCCCTCCCGCAGGCGCCCCAGCAGTTCAAACAGCTCCTCATGGTCGCAGGCTTCGACAAATATTTCCAGATCGCACCCTGCTTCCGTGATGAAGACGACCGTCAGGACCGCTCTCCGGGTGAATTCTACCAGCTCGACTTCGAGATGGCCTTCGCCGAACAGGAAGACGTCCTGAAAGTCTGTGAAGAAGTCATCAGCGACATTTTCAGGACATTCTCCGACAAAAAAGTCACAGAAACGCCTTTCCGTCACATCACTTACACTGACTCGATGATGAAATACGGCTCAGACAAACCGGATCTCAGAAACCCGCTCGAGATCTGCGACCTGACCGAATTCTTCGCCGACGTCGACTTCCCGGCCTTCCGCCGCAAACCCGTCAGAGGCATCGTCGCCGACTGTACCGGCCGCAGCCGCAGTTTCTTTGAGAACTCCCTCAAATTCGCCCTCGACATCGGCATGAAAGGTCTCGGCTACATCACGCTCGTCGACGGCGTTTTCAAAGGACCGATCGAAAAATTCCTCTCCGAGGAGAAGAAGAAAGAGATCATTGAGATCACCGGCATGAAAAACGGCGAAACGCTTTTCTTCATCTGCGATGCCCCGCACATCGTCAACCGCCTTGCCGGACAGATCCGCACCTGGCTCGGCGAAAACCTCGATCTGATCAAAAACGATTCTTTCGAATTCTGCTTCGTCGTCGATTTCCCGATGTATGAAACAGATGAGAGCACCGGAAAGATCGTGTTCACGCACAACCCGTTCTCCATGCCGCAGGGCGGCCTCGAGGCGCTCAACAGCATGAACCCGGTCGACATTCTCGCTTATCAGTACGATCTCGTCTGCAACGGCATCGAACTGGCTTCGGGCGCCGTCCGCAACCACAATCCGGAGATCATGAAAAAAGCATTCGGGATCGCCGGCTACACCGAGCAGGATCTCGAAGAACGTTTCGGCGCGCTTTACACCGCTTTCCGCTTCGGCGCACCGCCGCACGCCGGTATGGCACCGGGCGTCGACCGTATCGTCATGCTCCTTGCAGGCGAAGAAGCCATCCGCGACGTGATCGCTTTCCCGCTCAACAGGAATGCCCAGGATCTCATGCTCGGCGCACCGTCCGAAGTCACCGAACAGCAGCTCCTGGAAGCCAACATCCGCATCCGCGAGTAAGCATCAGAAGAGCAGCCGTCAAAAACCGGAAATGAGACAGGAAATCCCCGGAAATGTTTCCGGATGATTCTCCGGGAATGTTTCCGGATGATTCTCCGAAAATGTTTCCGGACGATTTTTTCCGGAAAACATTTCCGGCGACACAATAAACAGGGAAAATACAGAAGGAATGAATATGACCGAAATCGATCTTGAGCCTATGGAAGAGCTTAATGAAATGGCTCTGACCCCCTCTGAAAAAGACAGGATGATAAAAATATTCACCGACATGGCCGTTTATGAAAACAGACTTCAGGGCATTGACACGGAAAATATCGAGATCATGATCCATGTCATGCCGCTCTCGAATGTCCTGAGAGAGGACATCATGGCGCAGCCGTTTACCAGAGAAAGCCTTCTGGAAGCAGGCCCCGAACACACGGAAGACAGCTGGCAGGTTCCGAGACTGGTGAAATGACCGAAGGATGACTGTTTCCTGTCAGAAGTATACTGAAATACTGAGATGAACCGACTGTCAAACAAACCAATTGCCGATGTGAGGCATTATTGTGTCAGAATATGTTACACTTATGAAAGAAGGGGGAGCTCCTTCCGGGAAGATCGCTGTTGACGATACGATCCTCGTAAAGGATTGCCCGGCGCTGGCCGGATCTAAGATTCTTGAAGGTTTTGTGCCGCTGTTTTCCGCAGATGCGGTCGAGCGTCTGGAAAAAGCAGGCTATGAGATTTCAGGAAAGACGGCCGTCGGTGAATTCGGTCTTGATCTCATGGGCGAAAACGTCTCCGCAGGCCCTGCGGATGAAAGCGCCCTCGGGGCCGCCGCGTCTCTGGCTGCAAAAGGAGAGATCAAAGCAGCTCTCAATGTCGACCTCAACGGCGCGCCGAGAAGAAGCGCAGCTGTTTTCGGCGCCGATTTCATCAAACCGACCTACGGAACCGTTTCACGCTACGGCGTCATCCCGGTCGCCTGTTCCGGCGAACAGATCGGCGTGACGGCAAAAACGATCGACGATCTGAAAGAGATCCTGACCGTGATCGCCGGCCATGACGACAAAGACGGAACAAGTCTGCCGGCTGCGAAATACGATTACAGCGCAGACGTGCCGGTCAAAGGCATGAAAGTCGCAGTCCTGTCTTCCCTTGTCGACAAGGCAGACGACGACGTCAAAGCAGCCGTCGCTGACTACTGCGAAAAGCTGAAGAGCGAAGGCGCAGAGATCGTGAACGTTTCTCTCGATACGGAAACGGCGAACGCCGCCTGGGAGATCCTCATGGCCGCCGAATGCTGCAACAACCTCTCCAGATACGACGGCGTCAAATTCGGCTACCGCACCGAGAACTACACGGATATCGATTCTCTCTACGTCAACACCCGTACGGAAGGTCTCACTTTCCTGACGAAAGCAACGATCCTGTACGGCTCCTACGTTCTTTCCATGGGTCACTACGAACAGTGCTACGACAAAGCCCTGAGGATCCGCCGGATGATCAGAAACGACCTCGACGAGATCTTCAGAACGTGTCAGATCATGATCGCGCCGGCCTGCAGCAGTTTCAGAAAGCCGTCATACGACAAAGACGACATTTTCAACGCCGTCTTCAAAGAGAGCGAATTCACATCGTTTGCTTCTCTGACGGGCATTCCGGCCGTCGTGACGAAAGGTGTTCAGCTGACGTCAGCCTGCCTGAAGGATGATGTTCTCCTGAGTGTTGCCGGTCAGATCGAAAAGAAGGTGATCTGAATGAAATACGAAGTTGTTATCGGTCTTGAAGTCCACGTCGAACTCGCCACGGCTTCCAAGCTTTTCTGTTCCTGCGGCGCTCACGCCAAAAACCCGGAGCCCAACTCAAGAGTCTGTCCGGCCTGCTGCGGTATGCCGGGAATGCTTCCTGTCACCAACAGACACGCTGTTGAACTGGCCGTCATGGCAGGAACGCTCCTGAACTGTCAGATCAACAGATATTCTTCTTTCGACAAGAAGAGCTACTACTACCCCGATCTGCCGTGCGCCTACCAGATCACCCAGTGGTTCCATCCGATCTGTACGAAAGGAAAGGTCACCGTTGAAACGAAGAACGGTGTCCGTGAGATCGGCATCAAGCAGATCCATGTGGAAGAAGATGCCGGAAAACTCGTCCATGATGAGTGGACCGACACGTCCATGGTCGACTTCAACAGAACGAGCGTTCCGCTCATCGAGATCGTGAGTCTTCCGGATTTCCGCAGCGGTGAAGAAGTTCTTGCTTACCTTGAAAAGCTGAAGAAGCTTTTCAGATTCGCCCGCATTTCCGAATGTGAAGACGGTGCCATGCGCTGTGATGTCAACCTGTCGATCCGTCCGGAAGGCAGCACCGAACTGGGTGTCCGCACTGAAATGAAGAACATGAGTTCTTTCGTTTCCATCAGCAAAGCGATCGAATATGAGATCGCCCGCCACATCGACGCGCTGGAACGCCACACGGAGGAACTCATTCAGGAGACCCGCCGCTGGGATGACACCAAGAACCGCAGTTTCTCCATGAGGAACAAGGAAACGGCAGCCGATTACAGATACTTCCCGGATCCGAACCTGATGCCGGTCATTATCGATGACGAATGGTACGACCGGATCATCAGATCCATGCCGGCGCCGGCGGAACAGAAATTCCGCGAATACGTCGACGCAGGCATTGCCGAAAAAGATGCGGAGATCATCACATCCGAGCGCACGCTCTGTGACATCCTCGACAAAGTCATCTCCCTCGGCGCCGAACCGAAAGAAGCCGCCAACTGGCTCATCACCGAATGCGCCTCCGTCATGCGCCGGAACGGAAAAGTCATCAGCGACCTCGAGATCTCCCCGGAGAAGCTCTACGCCATCATCAGCATGGTCTCTTCCGGAAAGATCAACAGAGGCGCCGGCAAAAAGATCCTTGTCGCCGTCATCGACAACGACGTCGATCCGGAAGCCTACTGCGCCGAAATGGACATGAACGTCCAGGACAACGCCGACCGGATCACGGAAGTCGCCAAGAAAGTCATCGAAGAAAACGAAGCCGCCGTCAAAGACTACAGGAGCGGCAAGACAAAAGCCTTCCAGGCGCTCGTCGGCGCCGCCATGCGCGAACTGAAAGGAAACGGCGACCCGGCCGTCATCAGAGAAAAACTCCTGGAACAGCTCGGCGAATAAAGCTGAAAAAAGGCTGAATGAAGCCGAAAAAGCGGAATGAAGCCGAAAAAGCGGAATGAAGCCGAAAAAGCAGAATGAAGCTGAAAAAGCAGAATGAAGCTGAAAAAGCGGAATGAAGCTGAAAAGCGGAATGAAGCTGAAAAGCGGAATGAAGCCGAAAAAGCGGAATGAAGCCGAAAAAGCGGAATGAAGCCGAAAAAGCGGAATGAAGCCGAAAAAACGGAATGAAGCCGCACGCAGAATAAAGCGGATCCCGGCCGGCTCCGGCCGTCCGGGAAAACATGTCTTTCTGAAAAGCCCCGGCCGTCCGGCTGTTTCCGGATCAGGCCGGGGTCTTTTTTTTATTTTCTTTTCCGGATCATAACGGAAATTCACATGATCGTCGGGTGTCTTCTTTATCAGAGATTTCGCTGTCCTCTGTGATATTGACAGGAATGAAACAGCTTTTATCAACGCCTGCCTGTTCGATCAGGATTTTGACTGCTTTTCCGGAAAGGACCAGCTCTCTGCCCGGAAGACAGGCGCCGAGTTCATGCGTCCCGAAAATTTCATCTGTCTGATTAAAATCCAATGCCGATTCTGCGGCTGATCTGCTGTAATAATACTTTGCATTTTTGACATATATCTCAAGATAAAATTTATTTGAAACGATGATCTCCGTCGGCGGAGACAGCGGCATCATTGTATGGGACGGTTCCAGCAGGAAATAAGATCTTGGATTTTTCCGGGCATCTCCTTTGTGGATGACAGGTATTGCATTCAGTCCGGTCAGTTTATTTTCCGTAATGATATCGAAGATATCTTCAGGAATGATCGTTTCACCGGACAAAAGTTTGACAATACTTTTCGGCGGGTATGAATTAAGTATATTCAGATCCAGGAACACATCCCCGATCCGGGTTCCGTACAGAAGTTCTGTTGTTTTTCTTCCTTTGGGATAGACGTATTTCGTTCCGTATACTTTTGACGAAAAACGGGCACCCTGCGGCGGACAGAATATGTATAACGGATGATTGTAAAAATCATCACGGAATTCATCAGGCGTTTCTGTCGGGATATATCTTACTTTTATGAACCAGGATAACAGGATTGAAATGATACTGACGATCGTCAGATCGAAGAGGGGTTCATATGGAACGACGAACGGATGAGTCGTTCCGTAAACGTAAATGAGAGAATAGACCGGACCGAAAAAAATGAAGAAAACAGCAGACAGCGGAAAACAGATATAAAGAAAACGCATCAGATACTGATTACAGTTTTTGTTCGGAATTATGATAAACTCCGGAAACATTGAGAGATAAAATGCCGGTGTCAAAGAAATAAGAAAACACAGGAATCCCAGGAGATAATGATCCATTAATATTCACCTGACCTCATTTTTCCGAGCATTTTTTTAAAAAGATACCATTTAATATGTAACAGACGGCATCACTCAATATGACCATTCCAAAAAACAGAACGGCTCCGAATGGTGTAGGAGTAATAGTGAAAATCACAGCAAAAGCAGAAAAAATAAACACGGTCAAAAGAACATTTTTCATCAAAGCTCCCAAATATACCGAACTTTCTTTCAGATTATCCGGCTTTGTCCTGTTTTTTGATACGATGTATACGGGAGAATTAATGTCCATGTTGATCAGGATTAATATCATGACGGGAAAATTGATCAGCAAAAAAATATATACCATAGTGAATAAAATTGAAACGGTATCCATATCAATCACTATTCAGTCCTATGACGGAAAGGGAATTGTTCACTTGATCCGTTGTAGGAGACTTTGTTTTTTAGAGGCTGATTCCTTCTTAATTCTCTTAATATTGTCGATTGATCACGGTTTAGTTTGTCTGCAATGTATTTTTGGGTCTTTCTTTGGACAAAGTCTCAATAATGATTCGTTCTTCGAAGGAAAGGTGAGAGTAACAGACAGGCTTATAAACAATAGATGAATTGACTGACATGGCAATCGTTTCTCCTTAGTTTACAATCATAGAAACGATTGCTTTCTTTTTATTCATTGCGATATGCACTTTGATGTGTAATGCAGGACTATTCAGTTCGTATGACGGAAGAGAATTATCCAACAGCACAAAACACACACGAATATGTGATAAATACAGTTGTCTGTTGTCGATATTCTGTGTAATCTTATTCTTTTTCGTTTTGAATTTTATCATCTCTTTTCATAATCACCAGGGCGTATTTGGAACACGCCCGATAACTTTGCTTAACAGCAATTTCAGTACTATCAAATGCAACTTCAGAAACGAGTGTTTTAACACGATCGTCATCAACATTTTTTATGTTTTTCACATATTTTATGTCTTTGTATTTTATACCGACTGCTCCGGAAACTGCTCCCCCTGCTGCAGCCAGTGTCATATTTTCCAAAATGGCTTCTCCATCAAACGCAGAATTTAAAAACGTTTCATCTGATCCGTTTTCGAACATTTCTTCATAAACATATTCTGTCGCACCGCCGGCAACACTTCCGGCAAACCCTCCGACAGCCCCGAATTCTGCACCAACAATAGCGCATACCAAAGCAGATTCGCTTGCAACCAAAGCAGTACCGATACCCAAAGTCAATCCTGTCACGCCCCCGACAACACCGCCGACAACAGCAGCTTTAACAACAGCATTCCTGTCTGAAATCTTTCCTGTGGTTATCAGTTGCCTTCCTGCTTCTGCTACGCCGGCAATAACTGCACCGGCAACAAGACCGGCCGCCGCTGTGAGAAGCGTCGGTGAATGCCCGTCCGGATCCTCATACTTCAGCGGATTGTTCAGACAATAGGCATACCTGTTCAGCGCCTGCGGATTATAGACATCCGGCAGAACCGAATCCGCCTGCGTAAACACGAATATTTCCGGATTATAGTACCGGGCGCCGTAGTAATAAAGTCCCGTGTCCGAATCGAATTCTTTTCCGGTAAAGCCATATTTTTCATCCGCAACACCTGAGCGATAACTGCCGAACGGATAATAAAGGGACCTTTCGACAAGTGTGCCGGTCGAGTCGATCATGACGTTCGTTGAGCCGAGATGGTCGACGAGATACCAGTATCTGCCGTCAGAAGATTCTTTGGC
>JAGAEB010000166.1 GCA_017613335.1 Methanosarcinaceae archaeon | reverse complement strand
GCCGTCGTCCTCGTTCCCGGCGCAAACGACGGCGACGTCCTTGAAGAAACGCTCTCCTATGCCGAAAAATGCGGCGCATCCGGCGTTCTTCTCATGCGCTTTGCCAACCGTACCGAAAACGGCCTCATCCTCGGAAATGCGCCCGTCATCGACGGCGTCATCCCACACACGATCGAGGAATTTACAGAGATCGTCAGAAACGCTGCCGCCCGCCATCCGATGCTCCGCATCTCGGGAACGCCTCTCGAAGATCCGGCGATCGGATCACCTTATGCGATCCGGAACAGGCCGGAAATGCTTGAAAAACTGCCGGCGATCACCAAAGAAGCAACCGTCATCACGGGTCAGGCCTCTGCCGGAAGGCTCGCTGATCTTTTCGCGAAACTCACGCCTTACGTCAACGTCGTTCCCGTCAGAAAAGACATCGCCTGTCTCATCACGATCGATGACCTCAGAGAACTCGATCTTTCTCAGGTCAAAGAGACCGTCTTCATCCCCGGCCGCGCTTTTGTCCACGATCCCGAAGCCAAAGAAGTCCTCACGGCTGACGGCGTCGACAGGATCGTCCGCCGCGGGCCTGATACGCTCACCGTTGACGGCGAGATCTCCGCCGGCATGACCGCCGGCGAAGTCATTGATACGGAAATGAAAGCTTTCACGGAACTCATCGAACACATCAACGCCGTCGGAACGGTTCCGAAGACCGGATAAAAAGTCCTTTCCGGTCCGGTGTTCTTTCCGGCCGGTATCTTTTCCGGTTCTGTATCCTTCCTGTTCCGGTATCTTTTCCGTCCCGTCATGTACCTTAAATATCTTAATTCCGTTCACAGTCTCATCAATCATTGTAACGTATGCGGGGAATCTTATGTCTGTTCTTGAAACCGCCCGGAAAATTCCGGCTGAGGGTCCGATCTGTGACCATTGCATGGGTCGCCAGTTTGCCAAACTGTCGACAGGTTTATCCAATGCGGAACGCGGCAGAGCCGTGAAGCTGATGCTTGCCATGGACGCCGACAGAATTTTCAAAGAAGAAGGAAACAGTGACGTGCTGAAAGAACTCGCGCCGTCCTGCTCAAACGCCCGCCGCACGCTGTCCCGCGACGACAGATCGGAAGATGCGAAATGCTGGGTCTGCGGCGACATTTTTAAAAATCTTGATTTCTGGGCGGACATGGCCGTCCAAAAACTCGAAGGACTCGAATACAGGACGCTTCTCGTCGGAACGAAACTGAGCGGTCTTCTGGCGGAAAACGAGGAGATCCTCTGGGAAGCCTGCGGCGCCGCTTATGCCGAACAGCTGAAAAGCGAACTCAACCGCGAGATCGGAAAGATCATCGCCGCCAAAACGGGCAAGGAAGCTGCGCTCAGCAATCCGGATGTCATGATCACATTCGACATCGCCGAAAAAACGGTCGACATCTCTGTTCGTTCCGTCTACATTTACGGCCGCTACAACAAAAACGTGAGAGGCATTCCGCAGACGCACTGGCCGTGCCGCGACTGTCACGGAAAAGGCTGCGAAAAATGCGGCAACACAGGAAAACAGTATCCCGAGTCCGTTGAAGAACTCATGAGCATTCATCTGATCCCGATGGCAGATGCTGAAGGCGCCGCTTTCCACGGCGCCGGCCGTGAAGATATCGATGCGCTCATGCTCGGCACCGGAAGACCTTTCGTCCTTGAAGCCAAAGCGCCGCGCATCAGATCGATCGACCTGGCATCGCTCAGAGATGCGATCAACACAAAGAGCGACGGAAAGATCCACGTCTCCGATCTGCAGTTCTGCGACAAAAAAGTCGTCGAGCGCCTGAAATCAGAAAAAGCGCTCAAATCCTACCGCATGAAGATCCGCTTCGACGAACCCGTCCCGGAAGCGCTCCTGCTTGAAAAACTGGCTTTCCTCAAAGGAAAAGAGATCAATCAGGACACGCCGACACGTGTCATGCACAGAAGAGCCGACCTCTGCCGCAACAGGACAGTTCACGAAGCCGTCCTCGAATCCGTCGACGGCGACGTCGCCTATGTCCGTGTTCTCTGTGACGGCGGTCTTTATGTCAAAGAACTCACATCCGGCGACAACGGCCGGACGAATCCGAGCATTTCCGGACTCGTCGGCGTTCACGGCTTTGTCGAAGAACTCGATGTCATCAACGTTGACATCGATGCAGGGCTGTCATGAAAAATTAAAGACAATATGCTCAAAAACAGCAGCTCAAAAACAGCATCATTCAAAAACAACATCATTCAAAAACAACATCATTCAAAAACAACATCATTCAAAAACAGCATCATTCAAAAACAACATCATTCAAAAACAACATCATTCAAAAACAACATCATTCAAAAACAACATCATTCAAAAACGGCATCATTCAAAAACAGCATGCTTCAAAAACAGCATCATTCAAAAACAGCATCATAACAAATCATTTGTTTCTGATGAATGCGATGAATTTCATCAGAATGATCTATAAAAATTGTAATATGTTGTTCATCATACAGGTGTGTATTTCAGTTATCATCAGTTTCCGGAGGTTTTTATATGGCAGATAACAGTCTGATGGAAAAAGTCAGAGCATTCCTTCTGACGGTTCCGGGCATTGAAGAATGTTTCGTGATCGATGAAGAGATGAAAGAAGAGATTGACAGGCTTGAAGAACAGGCCAACGGGCAGGTTCTGATGGGCATGGGCGAAGGGGATAATCAGGGAATGAAAGCGGTCGCTGAGCGTCAGCACATGATCGGCTTTACGACGAACCGTTCTTATGTCTGGCCGGAGCCGCCGAATGTGATCATGATGCAGGGTGATATGGTCATCGGTTTTGACTGCAGCAAAGAACAGGCCGCAGAATACGAAAAGACCGGAAAATACGCGGTCATCGGAACGTTCGTCATGCCTCTTGATGCCAAACCGAAAACCGGCGGAAAACCGAAAGTCATCCTTCCGGCAAAACCGTACCCTCTCGTTGAAGAAAACTGCGGCGTCAGAAATGCCGTTATCGGATCACCGTCAACACCGTCTGACGATTACATCCACGAAAAACTGCCGATCGCCAAAAAAGAAGGAAACGGAACGGTTTTTCTCGGATTTGATGAATGACCGGACAGGAAGTGATGACCGGAAACGCATCACGAAAAAGAAATACGGAGATGATTCGGTTTGCAGGAAAAGATAAGGATCCTTGATACGACGCTTCGCGACGGTGAGCAGACGCCCGGCGTGGTGCTCAATGCCGACGACAAGATGAAGATAGCTTCCGCTCTGGATGAACTGGGCGTTTCCGTGATCGAAGCGGGATCCCCGGCAACATCCGCAGGGGAGCGTGAAGCGCTGTCAGCAGTGACGCATCTGGGTCTTTCTGCCGAGATCTCCGCTTACTGCCGGATGAAAGACGAAGACATCGATCTGGCGGTCTCATGTGATGTCGACTCTGTCCACCTTGTCGTTCCGTCGTCCGATCTTCATATTGCAACAAAGATGCATCTGAATATCCAAAAAGCAGACGACAGAGAACTATTTTTTGAAAAAGCCGCATCAGCCGTCGAATATGCGAAAAAATGCGGTCTGACCGTTGAATTCAGCTGCGAAGATGCATCAAGAGCCGATCTGCCTTTCCTGAAAGAGCTTTACAGAACCGGCATCGACAGCGGCGCCGACAGAATCTGTTTCTGCGATACGGTCGGCATCCTCACACCGGAGAGGTCCATGATCCTTTTCTCGGATCTGTCTTCATCCCTGAAAGCGCCTGTCAGTGTCCACTGTCATGACGATCTGGGACTTGCCACAGCCAATACGGTCGCCGCTCTGCGCGCAGGTGCGTCCCAGGCTCATGTTTCCGTCAACGGGATCGGTGAGCGCAGCGGCAACACGGCGCTTGAAGAAGTCGTCATGGTCATGGAACACAGTTACGGCTGTCAGACCGGCATCGATACGCAGAAACTTTACAGGATCTCGCGCCTTGTCAGCCGTCTGACCGGTATTCCTGTCGCGCCGAACAAAGCTTTCGTGGGCGAAAATTCATTCACGCACGAGGCCGGCATCCATGTGCATGACATGATGCGCAATCCGTCAACTTACGAGCCCATCCAGCCGGAATCCGTCGGCCGGCGGCGGAAGATCATCCTCGGGAAACATGCCGGTCTCAGTTCTGTTGAACTCGAACTTCAGGAATACGGCATTTCCGCGACGGATGAACAGAAACATGAGATCTTCCGCCGCATCAAAGAACTCGGCGACCGCGGCAAACATGTGACGGACGCAGATTTCCGCTCCATTTCGAACACCGTTCTGGGTCTTCATCAGGATGCGGCGATCACACTGAAATCTTTTTCAGCTATTTCCGGCCGTCCGCTCATTCCGACGGCATCCGTCATTCTCGACGTCAACGGCAAAGAAGTCGTTGAAGCCGGAACGGGAGACGGTCCGGTCGATGCGGCGATCTCCGCTGTCAGGAAAGCTGTCTCTTCTCTCGGCGATGTCACGCTTGAAGAATATCACGTCGATGCCATCACCGGCGGCACAGACGCCCTTGTCGAAGTGACCGTCCGTCTGTCCCGTGACGGCGAGACCGTGACGGCCAAAGGTTCCCGGACAGACATTATCGAAGCATCCGTCGAAGCTGTGATCAATGGTATGAATATGCTGTTCTGAAAAATGCCGGCAACAAAAAACATTATAAATGTTCTCATTCTCCATATGGAGGGGTCGTGCGCGATGATCTGTCAGCATCACAGACGTCCGGTAAAAAACGTCCGATAAAAATGACCGGTAAAAAACGTTCGTTTAAAAACGTCCGGTAAAAATGACCGGCAAAAACGTCCGCTTAAAAACGATATCATTCACGGATAAATAATATTTTCTGACTGCAGCGTTATCTTATGGCGTAACCTGCGCTCAGTCGAAATATTATCGATTATTCTGAATAATTTGTGTATATTGTAACAGATTAAGATTATTCATTGCGGGAAACAATATTACATTATTCATAATAATCTGCGTGTTTTATGGGTTTATGCGATGACCATGAATGCCTGACGCTCCGGACAGATTGACGACGGCCAAAAACGGATCCTGACAGACAGTCTGAAAAGACGATCGTCTTCAGGATCGGGTGTGTGACATAAAATGAAAAATGGGATTTCAAAAACAAAAAAAGAGGGTTCCGCAGAGGTTGGCGGCGCAGTCGTTTCAGACATGACCGAAGAGATAAAGATTGAGGCCGGTACGAAGATCTTTGAAGAAATTTACAGCGGCCGCATCGCATCTGAGTCTGCGTATATGTCTTCCGTGACTCTTATAAATATGACATCAGACCATATCAGAAAAAACAATCAGGATCTGTTCAGCAGCCCGTCTCTTTTTATTGAAAAGATTGCCGATCAGACGGTCAGAGGAATCATCAGAGATCAGGTCTTAGATATTCTTCATAACAACGGCGGAACCGTTTCCGGGGATGATCTCAGAAAATGTGCGGCGGACGCTGTCGAAGCCGTGATGAATGATGAGAAACCTTATCCGGATGGGATCGGAACGGTTTTCACAGAATTGATCGCAGAAAATCCGGAGGATTATGTACAAAAAGAGATCATGGACGTCATTGATGTTTCAATGGAAAATGTCCTCCGCAGCCGGATCGGAAAGATCGTCACAGATGTTTTCGAAGAAAAATGCATGACTTACGGAACGGACTTTGATGAAAAAACGAAGGAAGATATTGCATCTGATGTGATGAATACCCTCATCATCGTTTCCGGCACTCTTATACCCGATTGCCTGGCACAGATCTATGATAATCATATAGACAGTCTTGCGCCGGAAATCGCAGATGCTGCGGGAGAAAAAATGACAGCCGAATTTCTCCGGGCTGTTGAGGAAAATATCCCGGAAACAGTTCTAAGAGATTCATTCAGGAAAGCCGGCGCCGTGATCCTTAAAGAGGTTGAAAATGATCCTCTGTCTGCTCTCAGAGGATATTTTGTGCGCGGTGATGACGAAAAAGACGATGATCCGGAAAATGAAACATCATTCTCTGATGATGAGGACGACAACGATCCGGAGAATGAAACATCATTCTCTGATGATGAAGAGGACAACGATCCGGAAAAAGAAACATCATTCTCTGATGATAAGGACGACGACGATCCGGAAAAAGAAACATCATCCTCTGATGATGAAGACGACGACGATCCGGAAAACGACACGGAATTCTGTGATGACGATGACGACGATCCGGAAAATGAAGAGAGATCCCAATCCGGATCCGTCAAAAAGAAAAGATCAGCAGAGAAGAAATCCGGGAAGGGGGAAAAATCTGAGGGTGATAAATCCGGCAGAAACAGTCTCTCTCATCACAATGAAAATATAAAACGCATTCCGGAAGACTTTGATTTTCTGGAGGATGATCCGGATGCACTGGAGGATGACAATCTGAGAGAGATCCGCCTCAGATGCAAGAGCATCGTCCTGAAACAGAATTCCAGAAAAGTCGTTCATTTCGATGATATCATCGGCCAGGAAAAAGCCAAAGAAGAAGGACGTCTGATCGTCTCGATGTTCGGCAACCCTGACATCGATCCGCGCTGGACGCCTAAGAATGTCCTGTTCTACGGTCCGCCCGGAACCGGAAAGACACTTCTGGCGGGGGCAATCTCTGCCGAATCGGAAACAAATTTCATCGTCCTCAATTCGACCGATTTCCTGACACGGTATGTCGGTGAAAGTTCAAAGCTCATCAGCGAGATGTACAGTATTGCGGAACGCCTGAAGCCCTGTATTCTTTATTTCGAAGAATTCGACGCGATCGCTCTTAACAGAAGTCTTGTGCCCAACCTGAGCCCGATCGAAACAGTCAATACGCTTCTGACGGAAATGGACAGCCTCTGTGAAAAGACAGGCATCTGCACGATCTGTTCCACAAATAATCCGGAAATGATCGATCCGGCGATCCTCAGCCGTTTCAGGACGATGATCGGCTTTACGATGCCCACAAAAGAAGAAACAGCCGGGATCCTGAGGAACAGTCTGAAAGATTCGCCCGTCCCGATCGATCCGTCTTTTGATCTCGACCTGTATTCGGAGAAGATTTATGAATGCGGCCTTTCCGGACGTGACATCGTCTTCAGGATCACTGTAAAAGTCGTTCAGTCGGCTCTGGCCGGAAACTGCAGTATGCTGACGGCAGACAACTTCAATGAAAAACTGGATGCCTGCATCGAAAGCAAAAAACGCACACACTTCCCGGAAGATAACGTTCCGGAAAATAAGGTTCCGGTCGATGAGTGGTTCCTGAATACATATGTCTGAAGACAAAAAGGAAGAAGAAAAGACAGACGAATATGAAAAACAGACGGCTCCGAAAAACAGCGAATCCGAAAAACAGACGGCTCCGAAAAACAACAAATCTGAAAAACAGACAGCTCCGAAAAACAGCGAATCCGAAAAAAACAGAATACTCAGAAAAACAGAAGGATCCGGAGAAGACAGACTGATCCGGGAAACGGATTTCCCGGGAAACGGCTGTCCTGTTCCGGCGACCCGTGAAAACACGGATCCCTTATCCGGAAACGGGAAGATAAAGAATTCACGATACGATCCTTCATGATTGTTTTCAGGATACATCCGGAAAAGATATCTTATAAATAGTCCTTTTGAGATTTTTAAACGGTCTGAATTTTCAGGCTTTTTATGAATATCTTTACTGAGGGATTTTATCAGGCCCTTCCGGAGTTGGTTTTTTGATTCGTGTGGGTATTTTGGGATGCGGCTTTATCGGCAGTCAGATCTGTCAGGCTGTCTGCAGCGGTCAGATCAATGTTGAACTGTGCGGTGTTTTTGATGTGAATCCCCAAAAGGCATCTGAACTGGCAGAAAAATGCGGTGACCGGAATCTTCCGAAAACGACGCCTTCGGAAGTTTTTGAAAAGGCGGATCTTGTCGTGGAGTGCGCTTCACAGGATGCCGCAAAGGATGTCATCCTTCCGGCTCTCGATCATGGATGCGATGTCATGGTCATGAGCGCCGGCGTTTTCCGCGATGACGATTTCTACCGCGCCGTCCGTGAAAAAGCGATTCAGAACAAAAGAAAGATCTATATGCCCTCAGGCGCCGTTGCCGGAACGGACGGGATCCGTTCGGCCGCCGCCGCTCACGTCGATTCCGTAACGCTTACCACCAGAAAGCCCGTTGCCGGTCTCCGCGATGCTCTTTATGTCACGGAAAACAATATCTGCCTTGACAATATCACGGAACCGCTGATCCTTTTTGACGGGATCGCCCGCGATGCTGTCGCTGCTTTTCCGAAAAATGTCAATGTCTGCGCAACGCTCAGTCTCTGCGGTATCGGCTTTGACAGAACGCGCGTCCGGATCATCGCCGATCCGTCGATCCACGAAAACATCCATGAAGTCGAACTCGTCGGAGATTTCGGAAAAATGACGATGAAGATCGAGAACAAACCGTCGCCGCAGAATCCGAGAACGAGCTACCTGGCCGCGCTTTCAGCCATTGCGATGCTTAAACGTATCGCCGATCCGTTCAGGATCGGATGAAAGATCAGAACGAAAAAAAGCAATGTCATCATAAGACGGAAACATCCCGGAACGGAACAGGATCATTATGAAGATCACAGCCGAATTCCGCTTCATCGATGAAACGGAAACAGAAAAATCAGAACACGCCGCCCGTCTTCTTGCCGGATCGCTGTCCCCGGACAATATGCCCAATATCCGTACAGAGACAGGCGACGGCTTTTCCGTGATCACGATCGAATCTGAAAAACTCTCTTCCGTCCTGGCGACAGCGGATGATCTTCTGATGAATGCGGACACGGCTGTCCGCGTCATGAACAGATCCCGCAGCAGACAGACAAAGAACGAAAACGGATCACCATATCCTGAAAAACGACAGGGACCCTGAAAAAACAGGTCACAGGATCCCGGGAAATGATCAGGATCTGAAAAACGGATCACAGGATCCCGGAAAATGATCAGGATCTGAAAAAACGGATCACAGGATACCGGGAAAGGATCCGGATCCTGAAAACGGATCACATGCCGGGCGTTTCCTCAAAAGCTTCCGATCGTAAGCCTCCTTTTCCTGAAAAGATAATGAACGATCATTCCGTGTAAAGGATATCAAGTATTTTGGATGGGGCGCTTGATTATTTTCGATATCGGGGAATATCGTATATGTTTTTTTATTCGTTCCGTCCTCTTTTTTAATTTCAAACGGCTTATATACGTTAAATGCCTTTACTCACTGATCAGCTGTGTCCGAAAATAACCATAATCCGTTAAAGAAATATATTCAGGATCTGACGCCGTCCCTTCATGGCGGTCTGGTCAGGGTCTATGCCGAAAAATATCATCTCGATGAGAAGGATATCCTGGATCTCAGCGCCAGTCTGAATCCTTACGGCAGTCCTTTCGATCATCCTGAATACGGCCTGTCCTACGAAAAGCTTTCCGAGGAAGCCTATGATGAGGCTTTCAACTATCCGGATAACCGGTATCTTCTTTTCAGAAAAGCGGCGGCCTCTTTCCTTGGATCTGCTGACATCGGTCCGGACAACATCATTCCGGGAAACGGCTCGACGGAAACGATCCGCCTTTTTACTCAATGCGTTTTAAATGAAGGTGACAGGGTCATCATCCCGTATCCGACTTTTGCGGAATACGAGATCCAGTGCCGCCTTCAGAAGGCTGAAGTCGTTTATGTGAAGATCGACGATGTGCCGGATATTTCCGACGACCTGCTCAAAAGCGCCCGTATCCTTTTTATCTGCAATCCGAACAATCCGGACGGTCGTCTGTGGACCCGCGGACAGCTGATCGCGCTCGCTGAAAAATGCCGCAGATGTGAGACAGTCCTCTATGTTGATGAAGCCTTCATCGAACTGGCAGACCCGTCGCAGAGCATTGCAGACATCGCTGTATCCGACAATTATATTTTCGTGATGCGGTCGCTGACGAAAGCTTTTGCGCTTCCGGGCATCCGTCTCGGATTCGGCGTTGCCTCTAAAGAGATCGCAGACGCACTGAACACGGCGCGTCTTTCCTGGAATCTCAGCCCCCTGCAGGAAAAGGCAGGCGCGGCCCTCATGTCCATGGAAGGCGGCGTTTATTCCGATTATCTGGAAAAGTCAAGACAGCTCATCCGCGAAGAAGGCGCTTTCCTGAAAGAAAAACTCGGTGCGATCCGGGGATTTGAGACAGGCGTTCTGACGACGAATTTCCTTCTCGTCGACATCAGCAGAAGGATGATCGGCTCATCAGAGATCGTCGAAAGGCTGGCCGCCCGCGGCGTTCTTGTCAGGAACTGCGCTTCGTTCAAAGGCATGGGAGACAGCTGCATCCGCGTGGCTGTCCGGACACGTCCTGAAAGTCTGAGACTTCTGGAGGCTCTCAACGTCGTCTTCAAAGAGTGGGCGCAGGATTTTGCAGACAATGAACTCAGGAGCCACATTCAGGAACGCCTGAAAGGCAACAACAGGAACAACAGCCGCGAGACGTGTCAGTATTATCCCTGCCACTTCCGCGGACAGGACTGCACACTCTGCTATTGTCCGTTCTACCCCTGCAAAGACGAAAGGACAGGTGCTGAATTCATCATCAGCAACCGCACGGGCGAACACATCTGGAGCTGTACGGACTGCTACATCCCCCATATCACGAGCGTGGCTGACAGGATCATGGATTATCTCATGGCCGGCGAAGATACCGATGCCATGCTCCGGAAAGCCTGGCAGGAAGTCATCATCCCCATCCTTGAAGAACGCGATGACGACAGGATCCTCGAAGAATGCCGGAATATCCGCCGGCTGAAAGAGAAAGAAAAGGAAAAAGACGCTTCCTTAAAAAAGGAAAACTGAAATATGATGATCAGGTCGTCTGTCATCCGGCCGTGTACTGTCCGATTGTCCGGCGCGTATCCTTTGGTCGTCCGATATATATCATCCGGCCGATCCGGCTGTGTATCACCCGGTCATCCGGCCGATCCGGCTGTGTATCACCCGGTCATCCGGCGTATACCATCCGATCATCCGGTATGTATCATCCGTCTGATCCGGCCGCGTGTCAATAATCATTCTGTTGCTGGTGTTCTTTGTGGAAAATATTGTTTCTGTGTTATCTTCCGTCTTCTCCGGGATCATTCTCAACGGTTCGTCTGAAATGATCCGGGTCCTTCTGACAGCTGTTGCGATGGATCTTCTGATCGGTGAGCCGCCGGCGGCCGTCCATCCGGTCGTCTGGTTCGGAAAGATCATTGCTTTCCTGAAACGTCATGCTCCGGCATCTCACAGGAAAGCTTACGGCATTTTTATGTCTCTCCTGACTGTCGGATCCGGTATCGCTCTGGCCCTGGCCGTTCTCATTCTGACAAATGCGGATGTTGTTCCGGCTGTGGCCCGCATCCTCGTTCAGGCTTATTTCCTCAAAGCGACGTTTGCCGTCAGATGCATGGTCACGCCGGCGCACGAGATCTGCTCGATCCTCGATGACAAGGCAGGCGATATCGAAAAAGTCCGTTCGGAGATGAAGACGTACGTCAGCCGCGACACATCGAAACTCAGCCGCTCCCAGATCATATCGGGCGTCATCGAGTCCGTCTCGGAAAATTATGTCGATTCCATCCTCTCGCCGATCCTTTTCTATGTCGTCTTCGGACCGTTCGGCCTCGTCGCTGCCTACATTTTCAAAGGGTTCAGCACACTTGATTCCATGATCGGCTATCTGAATGACGAATGCCGTGAGCTCGGCTGGTTTGCCGCAAAATCCGATGATGTCCTCAACTGGATCCCGGCAAGGCTGTCCCACTATCTGATCGCCTGCGGCGCTGCGATCTCGAACGCCTTTCCGGTCAGAAAAGAATACAGAGGTTTCGCGCCCGGAAAAGCCGTTTCCTGCGCGCAGGCGGAACACAGAGCATCACCGTCCCCTAATTCAGGCTGGCCGATGGCGGCCGCCGCAGGCACCCTGGACGTCCGTCTTGAAAAGCCCGGCGTTTATGTGATCAACGACAGCGGGAAAACCCCTGAAACGACGGATATTATGAGAGTATCCGTTCTCATCGTATTGACATCCCTCCTGACGGTCTTTATCTGCGCTCTCTTCCTCGGGATCCTGAATATCATTCTCGGACAGAGGTAAGTGATGATCAGAGACAATGATGATCAGAAACAAATGATGACCAGAAACAAATGAAGATCAGAAACAAAAGGCACGAAATCGAAAAACAGCAGACAATAATCATTATCCTGAATTCCCGGTGATCATATGAAACTTTCAGAAATTGAGAATACCGCTGAAAAGAACCAACCTGACGTCATTGAAGAAGAGTCCGACAGAAATATCGTGACGATCCTTGACGAGGCCGGCATTTCTTACAGCGCTCTCCGGGAGACGGCTCTTTCATTCTATGTTCCGCATCCGGGACTTGAAACGCGTGAAAAGGCAGAGCAGCTCTTTGACCGCGAATTCCGTTATGCCGTTTCCGATCCGAATCTCTGTCTCCTGATCTATGCCGGCCTCCTGCTTGAAGAAGAGGGGCCGAAAGGACGTCTTCCGGGTGTCAGCCGGAAATCTTTCGAAAAAGATCTTTCATTCATCATCGCCGACGAAGTCCTCGGCGAAACGATCGCCGGCTATATTGCCGGAAACAAGGGAAAATTCGAATTCGTCCGCTTCGACAAAACAAAACCGGGAATCCTGGCAACGCTCGGCCCGTTCATGGATGATGTGATCGGCGGACTCCTCGGCGGCATCTCCGCGAATATGTATTCAAGAGGCATTTTCGAGATGACGGAAGCGGCGGAAAAGAATATCAGAACGACTGAAAAAAGAGACTGAATGACTGTTGTGAAGACTGTGAAGTAATGTTTGTGAAGACTGTGAAACGGCGGTTGTGACAAATCCATTATATTTGTTCAGTGCATTTTAGGGATTTATTTCACAGAATCTGAGGATTGATGACGGAATGATCCGTTTCGGAAAACGGCTGAAATGAGGAAATTCCGGCAGAGCAGAAGAGGAAATGTAATGACATTATGGCTTTCTTTCAAATCAGGGATCGGTTTTTTATCGACGATCCCTGTCGGCATATCCATGGAAGGGATCGAAGCCCTCATGCGTAAGCTGTATTTTTACCCTGTCGTCGGTTCATTTTTAGGCGTTCTGATGGCTGTCGGCGCCGTGATCGCGGAAATGTTCTTCCCGTCACCGATGACGGTCATCCTGATCATGGGTTCGATCTATCAGCTGACCTGGTTCAACCATCTGGACGGCGTGGCGGATATGGCGGACGGCATGACGGCGCACGGCTCTCTTGAAAAGAAGAGAAAAGCGCTCAAAGACACGATCCTGGGTGTCGGCGGCGCGGCCGGTACTGTCTTTGCGCTGCTCGGCCTTTTCGCGGCCATATATTCGCTTGAAAATGCCGCATCGCTGTTTGCGGAGGCCGGCGCTGCGTTGTCTTATCCGTTCTTCGGCCTTCTTTCCGTCACGGGGGCAGGTCTTCCCGCCGTCATGGCTCTTTCCGTGATCGTCGCGGAACTGTCGGCCAAACAGGCGATGCTGACGATCGCAACATTCGGAAAATCATTCCATGAAGGCCTCGGATCCATGACGATCGACGGCGGCACGCACAAAAATTTCACGATCGGTCTGGTTTATTCTCTGATCATTGCAGGCCTTCTTCTCGGCGCATCAGGTATCATTGCTCTGATCGTGTCGGTCCTGGCCGCTCTTTACGTTCTCAGAACGAGCAACCGTCATTTCGGCGGGCTCAACGGCGACGGCATCGGCACTTCCAATGAAGCCGGCAGGATAGCCGCTTATGCATCACTCGCACTTATCTTCTTTACAATCGCACACGGAGGGTTTATTTGGACGTTATTGTAATGGCAGGCGGACTGGCGCAGCGCATGGGTCTTGGTGAAAAAGCGTGCATCATGCTGTATGACAAACCCCTGATCTCCTATGTCATAGAAGCCCTTTCCGGTTCCGGAAAAATCGACGGCATCCATGCAGCCGTCACAAAAGCAACACCGAAGACGAAACAGTTCCTGCTCGACAATTATCCTGAGATCGACGTCATCGATACGGACAAAGGCAATTATGTCCAGGACATGGTCCATGCCGTCCGTTCCCTGAACACGAAAGAGCCTGTCATGATCGTCATGTGCGATCTGCCGCTTCTTGAACCGGCTATCATCGACGACATCATCTCCGTCTATGAACAGCACGAAGAGCCGGCTCTGTCGACATATGTGCCGATCGCCGTCTGCAAAAGATCAGGACTCCGCCCCGATACCGTTTTCCATAAAAACGGAAAGCTCATCGTGCCGACAGGCATCAACATCCTTGATGCCGAAGACATCGATCATGAACAGCCGGATTACAACTATATCCTGGAAGACGGCCGCCTGGCGATGAATGTCAACACGCCCGAAGATCTGGAACTCTGCCGTCAGATCATGAAGGAAAAAGGAAAAGGAACGTCCGGGGAAAACAGCGGATCCCCGGTCCCGGCAGAGCGCCGAACGGATCCGAAAAGATTTCAGGCATCTTCAGGCTTTGTTTTCCGGTCAGGATATGACTGTCCGGAAAACAAAGCCCTTTTTTTATTTTGATCTGTTCCGGACGATCTCTGATCAGGACGAAAGATCATCGGCTGTGATATGAAAAACGTATGTGAAGATTGCGATGAAGATCAGTCGATGAAGAAATTGATGAAATCAATCGATGAAGAAATTGATGAAGATCAGTCGATGAAGAAATTGATGAAATCAATCGATGAAGAAATTGATGATGATCAGGATCTGAAACTTCAAAAAAGAGTTGAGTAGCCCGGCACGGATTCGAACCGAGGTTACAGGATCCAGAGTCCCGTATGATTG
>JAGAEB010000165.1 GCA_017613335.1 Methanosarcinaceae archaeon | reverse complement strand
CCGTTTCGTATTTGTTGATCTGTTTCCGACCGTTTCGTATTTGTTGATCTGTTTCCGACCGTTTCGTATTTGTTGATCTGTTTCCGACCGTTTCGTATTTGTTGATCTGTTTCCGACCGTTTCGTATTTGTTGATCTGTTTTCAGATCCGTTTTCTGATCTGCTGATCAGCATCCGGAATTTTCCGGCCGTTTTCTGCGGCGTCTGCTTTTTTTCTTTCTTCCGGAAAACTGCAGTCATACTTTTTTGTTTTTCCGGATGGTTGCATGTCCTTAACAGATAAAGATATAACTGCGTTCTCATTTTAGGTTATGCCGCAATGATCGGAGGTATTTAAAAATGGCCGGGAAAAAAAGGTTAACGGACAACGACGCTTCTTTCAATGAAGATCCCTCTTTGACGGAAGACTCTTCTGCAGATGATCCTTCTGATGACGATCCTTCTTTTACGGACGATCCTTCTGATGACGATCTTTATTTTGAGGACGATCTCTATTCCGACGGGGATTTCTATGAAGAAGACTCTGACGGTCTTTCCGGCGCGGTCTCCGGCGGCTCCGATGATGCGGAAGACCTGATCGAAGACAGAGAATCGGAAGATGCCGAAAGAAAGCTCGAAGAAGCCGAAAAGGAAAGGGATTCTTACGCCGACAAGAAAAAGGGAAACGACGTCTTCGCGGAAAGGCGTCTGCGTGATGTCGTCCTGCGGTTCTATGACCAGTTCGACACAGGCGTCGTGCCGCATGTGGTCATGCCGTCGAGAACGAAGCGGAATCTGGCGTACAACAACAAGAGCGATGTCTGGGTCTACGGCGATGTTGAAAGCGAGCGTTCCGCCAAAACGGTCAAAGGCGCCTACCAGCTTCTCAAAACGACTTATGTCTCCGAATTCCTGATCAACGAGCATCTGAAAAACAACCGCGGCTCGACATTAAGAGAACTGTATTACATCACGGAAGGCTGGGGCTATGCCAAATTCGGCGCCCAGTCGGAATCCGACCGCATGATCGAAGATCTTGAGATCATCACATCGACCCAGCGCGAATATTTCCACATCCGCCCCGAAGAGGACGGCGCCACGATCCACGGCCCGATCCGCATCCGCGAACAGACGAAACGCGGCCCGCGCGTGATCCACTGCCAGGAAGATATCGGTGAAGGCGGCTACCAGATTCCTTTCAATGTCGAAAACCTGGAATTCGTCGACCACGACGCGCAGATGATCATCGCCATCGAAACAGGCGGTATGTATGCCCGTCTGATCGAGAACGGCTTCGATGAAGAATACAACGCGATCCTCGTCCATCTGAAAGGACAGCCCGCCCGCGCCACGCGCCGCCTCATCCGGAGAATGAACACGGAACTGGGCATCCCCGTTGCCGTCTTCACAGACGGCGACCCGTGGTCCTACCGCATCTATTCATCCGTCGCCTACGGCTCGATCAAAAGCGCTCACCTCTCGGAATATATGGCCACGCCCGAAGCCAGATTCCTGGGCCTTCAGCCCTCCGACATCGTCGAATACGAACTTGCCACAGACAAACTGACCGACAAAGACATCCAGGCGCTCAGGAGCGAACTCACCGACCCCAGATTCGATACGCCTTACTGGAAAGAACAGATCAACCTCCAGCTCGAGATCGGCAAAAAAGCCGAACAGCAGGCTTTCGCCGGAAAAGGCCTCGACTTCGTGACGGACGCCTACCTGCCGACAAGACTCGCCGACCTGGGCATCCTGAAAAGATAACGCATCAGGCATCCCCTGCCCCTGCCGCATGATGCAGATACCGGAAGCGACCGCCGCATCAGGGCGGTCGCCATCATTTTTCATTGTCACCGGCTGACAGTGCCTTCCGTCTGCCGTCACTTTTTTGTTGTCACTTTGTGTTTTCACTTTTTTGTTTTCACTTTTGTGCCGTCATTTTTTTGCTGTCACTTGTGTGAAGATGTTTCATTCCGACATCTTATTATATCGTCGTGAAGTAGACGACGCATGGTTTTTTCTGAGATCGCGCAGTATTTTCAGTACAATTCTCCCCTGATACTGACTTATTTTTTCATATCAGCAGGGGCTCTGGTGCTGAACCGTCTGACAGGCGGTCTTTCAAACGCTCTCATTTTTTCGTCATACAGGAGTTCTCTTCTGAATCCGATGACATATGTCCGCCTCGTGACGCACATTTTCGGCCATGTCGATACGGTTCATTTCATCGGGAATTTTTCCGTGATCCTGCTTGTCGGCCCTCTGCTGGAAGAAAAATTCGGAACGGCCGATCTGCTCATCATGATCCTGATCGTCGCCGTCGTGACGGGTCTCGTCTGCCGTCTCATTCTCCGTGACAAATGCATCCTCGGCGCAAGCGGCGTCGTCTATATGCTCATCATGATGAGTTCGTTCGTCAATGTCGTGCAGTACAAAATACCGCTGACGCTCATCCTCGTCTTTTTCTGCTATGTCGGAAAAGAGATCGCGGACAGTCTCTCAAAAAAAGATAATATCGGCCACTCCGTTCACATTCTCGGCGCCGTTCTGGGGTGCATTTTCGGGTTCGCATACACTTATCAGATGTTTTAAACGAGTGTTTTAAACGGGTGTTTTAAACGGGTGTTTTAAACAAATCTTAAGTCAATGCCCCTTTTCACCGTTTTCGTCATATTT
>JAGAEB010000164.1 GCA_017613335.1 Methanosarcinaceae archaeon | reverse complement strand
GACAGAGACCTTGAGCTTCTGGGGACGGATTATGCTGATTTCGGAATGCTCCACTGCATTGATGATGATGCGGATTTCGAGGAAATGAAGAAGTCGGGTCTTCTCGACCATGTCCGCAGGCTCAAAGAAAAAGGCGTTGTCCGCCACATCGGTTTTTCATCGCATACGCCTTCTCTGGCGCATAAGATCCTGGATACAGGTCTCATCGACATGATGATGTTCAGCATCAACCCGGCATACGATGCCGAAAAAGGAGACGAGTGGGGAAAAGGGGAAGCCCGGGAACGCGCAGAGCTTTTCAGAAGATGTGAAAAGGAAGGCGTCGGCATCTCCGTGATGAAACCGTTCTATGCCGGAAAACTCCTGACGGCGGATGAGTCGCCTTTCGGAAAAGCGCTGACAACGGCTCAATGTCTCCAGTATGCTCTTGACAGGCCGGCCGTGCTCACGATCGTTCCCGGGATCCGGACGACAGAAGAACTCGATGAACTCCTGTCTTTTACGGAAAAGTCTCCTGAAGAAAAAGATTATTCAGTCATCGGAAGCCTGACGGCCGGGATCACGGACGGAACATGCGTCTACTGCAATCACTGCAGCCCCTGTCCTGCCGGGATCAATATAGGCCTTGTCAACAAATATTACGATCTGGCAAGAGCCGGCGATAAGATCGCCGCAGGCCATTATGACAAACTGTCCGTCAGAGCGGACGCCTGTACGTCCTGCGGCCATTGCGATGAACGCTGCCCGTTCCGTGTCAGACAGAGCGAAAGAATGGCGGAGATCGCAGCGTTTTTCAGAAAAGGATGAACAGGGGACAGGATTTGTTCGTTTTCGGCTGTTTTTCCGGAAAATCTCACCTGATCGGGATCTTCCGGATCTCATCAGCATATTTTCCGCAGGCGGCCCCATGATCGGTGATCCTGCAGCGATCGTCTGCATCCTCGCTCTGATCATCAGCGCCGAAATTCTGAGAGCAGACGTCTGCGTGCGCACACGGGATCACCTGTGCGTCCGTGACGTCTGCCCGACACATTTTTTAATATCAATCATCGGGTTCATGATCAGGATATCCGGTCGTCCGTCCTGCCTTTTTCATGGACGACCCGGCAGGATCTTCAGGACACATATCCGTTATGCATTCTCTCAGACTCAGGTTTCGTTACATTCCGAAGCGAAATCCGTAAGCAGTTTCCTGACAGCTTTTGAATTGACGGCAGACAACATGATAAGATCGATACCGTCATTCATCATCATGGCAACATTTCCCGCTCTCAAAGCCCCTGTCCGTCACAAGAGTGTTCGGGCGCTTTGCTGTTCATCAAGTGTGCAGAACGTTGCAGAGTATCCCGGAATTCGACAGAAAGTTTAATATATAATGAAAAGTTCAAAAATATTTTGCACATATCGTGCAGATTATAAATTTGATGTGAAATTTTTTTGAATGTAAAGCCGTTTCATACGGATAATGAATATTGAGAATTTGTGAGGAACCGCCATGACAAAACAGAAATCGCTTTCATGTTTCGGAAATATGCGGGCGATATGCCGGATCAGCAGACAGTCAGTCATTGTTGTTGCCGGCCGGAAGGATAATTATGAGCGCAATACCGGATAAAATCAGACCATGTGTGACAGATCTGTTAAGATTGTTCATGAAGACAATATTTTTTTGTGCGGTGTATATACTATGCGCAATCACCGCATATATAATATTGATTGTTATTGCAGTAATATATATATCATTTTTTGAACGTTTTAATTAACATGTGTTTGTATATTATTTTTCCGGAAAGACCCTGGCCGGAGCAGTTCCTGAATACAGACAGGCATGCGGTGTCACTTATATTTTCAACGGAAAGTACAGCTGTTCCTTAAAAACGATATGAAGATGAGCAGAACAGGCAGGCGGCGCTGATGCCGGCAGAGAGGATGATCACGGCAACCGGAATTTCGGAAATATGCGGGTGATATGCCGGATCAGCAGAACAGTCAGTCATCGTTGTTGCCGACCCGGGAGGATAATTATGAGCATAGGACTGAAGAAAATCGGATCATGTGTGACAGATCTGTTAAGATTGTTCCTGACGACGATATTTTTTTGTGTAGCATATACAACATGCACAATCATTGTGTGTGTGATCATATTTATTGTCGCGTGGAGTATAATTTTGTGGGTCTGAGCTGACTGTCGGCGGTGTGATATTATGATATTCAATGAAAATTTTTCAAAAATCCGCACGTCTTTGCTGATTGCCCTGGCAGATAGCGCGATTCAGTCTTACTGGCTGAATATTTTTATATGCCTGTGTATTATGGGAAAGGATGAACTTACCTCGATGATTGAGCTGCCGACCTCTGTTTTCATATGTTTGGTGATATATATTTTATTATATCACAAGTATGGTTCAAAACCTGAGATTTTTATATACAGCGTCGGCTTTTCATCGTGTTGCTATGTATCATATTTTTTTGGTGAACGGCTGGCGGAGATTCTGAGCAGATCATCATACACAATGTCTCCTTACACCGTTTTTATCCACATGTTACTGTTCATACTTGTATTTTATTCGTATGCCGCATTATGTGAATGCAAAGGAATACCTGACAGGATAACCTCATTTCTTCTTGCTGTGACCGGCGTTTTTTTTGTCGGATCAGCTCTGTCAGAATTGGTTCTGTCGGAATTTCTGTCTATGGCTTTTCCTTTGGCAGCGATCTGTCTTCCGTTGTTCGGAACATATTTTATCTGTTGCCTTGTTCTCAAAAAAGCAATATTAAGTGTTCGTATATTTTCATGGAGTATGTTCTGGACGTCTTTGTGTATATTTGCAGTATCTATATATCATGCAATCGGCGCGCACCCGTTTTGAGTTTTAATTATTAAAATGTGTATGAGATATATCGTCTGAGTCTGCCAGCGTTTCTGGAGGACGCAGGCGATATGACAGATCAACGGAACAGTGAGTCATCGCTGTTGCCGGCCGGGAGGGGATAATTATGAGTGAAGTTCTGAAAAAAGCAGGATCGTGTGTGATGGATATGTTAAGATTGTTCCTGCCGACAGTCGCAGGACTGATTTTATCGGTGTCATGTTTTTTGATCATATGCATAAATATGATTGTTGTTTTTGCCATAAAAAGTATGTTGACTTGATATTGTTTTGTTATGAATGATCAAAAACAGATCAATCAGGCTTCACACGAATGAGAAAAATTGACCCGGAACAGTTCCCGAAAACAGACTGTCCGATGGTGTCACATATGATCTTCAACGGAAATTTTCCGGAAATCCGCACGTCTTTGCTGCTCACCCCGGCAGAGGGTGCGGAACGGATAAGTCAGTCCGTTGTTTTTATGGTTTCGGAAATGCTTCTCTGAAATATATTTCAGGCAGGTCTGCCCGAAAAAATCATACGTCGGAAACGGACGGATCCTCTTCTCTTTCTTTCAGGTGCCTCAGAAATGTGTCCAGGCTTTCAACGTCTTTGATAAATCTTCCGGCGGCGCGGATGAGATCGCGGCGGAACTGCATATCATAAGGGGTGTCGAGGTCGTCAAACTGAGATGTCAGGCTGTCTGCGCGGATCTTTCCGCGCCTGTCCCAGTCTGTCAGGATCGCGATCTTTTTTTCCGGGTCTTTTCTGACTTCTTCGGCGATCGCTTCACAGAACGGGCCTGCGGGAACATTGGCGCAGAGTCTTATGTTTTCATCGGATCCTTCTTTGTCGTTTGCGGTCACGCCGAGCGTTTTTAAGGCTGCTTTGTCCTTGTGGCCTTCGACGATGAGGATGTTGCCGTTTTCCAGAAAAGACTTCATGTCGGAAAGGACGGTCTCGATCTGTTCGATAATGTCTTTGTCTTCCATAAAGATCCCCGGAGATTTACGGCATTTTCCGCGAAAAGGAACGCAGGGCAAAAGCCGTTTCTGCGGCGTCGAGCGTTTCTGCCGGGTCGTGCGTCCGGATGATCCGGCCGCCTTTGTAGACGGCGACAGCTGTTGCGGCAAGCGTGGCGCTGAGTCTTCCTGAGGCCGGTTTTCCGGTGACGGATTCCATAAAGGATTTCCGGGAGACGGCGACCATGAGCGGCATATTGAAAATGCTGAGTTCTTCGAACCGGTCGAGAACTTCAAAATCATATGCCGGCGTTTTTTCAGGGATCCAGCGGCCGACGGCGGGATCGAGGATGATCTTTCCGGGATCGATGCCGCGGCCGACGGCACAGTCGATGTTTCCGGAAAGGGCGGAAATGACATCATCCATGCCGAGCGGATCGCCGCGGATCTTTTCCGTTGCCATGAGAACGACGGCGGCATCATTGTCGGCGATGACGCCGGCCATGGCCGGATCATTGGTGAGGCCTGATTGGTCGTTGATGATGTGAGCGCCTCTTCTGAGTGCGCCTTCGGCAATCTCCGAATACATCGTGTCGACGGAAATGACGGCATCGACGTTTCCGTCGAGGATGTCGAGGGCTGAAAAAAGCCTTTCCCGCTCCAGGGAGACCGGAATGTCGGGCGCCGCCGGCGATGTGGAACGGGCGCCGATGTCGAGCATCGCTGCGCCTTCGTCGATCATTTTCCGGGCGGCTTCGAGGATGTTTTCCGGTTTTATGACGGATCCGCCGAAAAAGGATTCCGGGCTGAGGTTGAGAATGCCCATGATGTGAGGCGGGAAACGCTCACCGATCTTTAAGCCGCATATCTCTGTTTCATACATTCTGTCACGACCTGTATCTGAAGACTGATCCGGTCTCCGGTCTTTTCTGTCTTTTGAAAGAGTCAGTCATTGTCGCAGCCGGCGAGAAGTTCCGCGCAGCGGACGACCTGGCTCATCAGCACGGCGATCGTCATCGGGCCGACGCCGCCCGGGACCGGCGTGATATAGGAAGTCTTCCCGGAGACGTTCTCAAAGTCGACATCGCCGTGGGTGCCCGTCTCATCTTTGGTGATCCCGACGTCGATGACGACGGCGCCGTCTTTGACCATGTCTTCTTTGATGAAGTGTTTCCTGCCGATGCCGACGACGAGGATGTCGGCTTTCTGCGTTGCGGCGCGGAGGTCTTTTGTCCGGCTGTGGCAGACGGTGACGGTCGCGCCTCTGTTGATGAGGAGAGCGACCATCGGCTTTCCGACGTCGTTGCTGCGGCCGATGACGACGGCTTCTTTGCCTGTCAGATCGATGTTGTATTCCTCGAACATGCGGATGACGCCTTTGGGCGTACACGGAACGAGTCCCTCGTTGCCGATCATGAGGTTTCCCATGTTGAACGGGTGGAAACCGTCGGCATCCTTTTTCGGATCGACGGCGTTCATCACGGTCTGCGCGTTGATCTGTTTGGGGAGCGGGAGCTGGACAAGAATGCCTGAGACGGACGGGTCTTCATTGAGTTCTCTGACAAGCGCGAGAACTTCTTCTTCGGAAGCGGTTTCCGGAAGGAATCTGTCTTCCGCCTCGATGCCGATCCTCTCGCAGGCTTTGATCTTCATGCGGACATACATTTTGGAAGCCGGGTCTTCGCCGACAAGAACGGTCACAAGTTTCGGGAAAATGTTTTTTGCCTGAAGAGCGCGGGCTTTTTCCGCAGCTTCTGATTCAACTTTCTGCGCAAGGGCTTTTCCGTCGATAATCGTTGTCATTTTTTTCACATCCATAAATCATTGTCATTTTCTGTATTCAGACGTCCGTATCCGTCAGCGGTCAGACACCTGTACCTGTCGCAGGTCAGACATCTGTACCGTCGCCGGACAGACGTCCCGGAGGGTGCCGGAAACGGAAATTTCCAAAAAAAAACCGCTTCGGTCATGTGACCGGAGGCGGTTTTTCGGGAAACGGGTCATGTATGTCCGGAAAGGATCCCGGAGCGGTTCGTTTCAGGGTTTATCCGTAGACCGGGAAGCGGGCGCAGAGCGCTTCGACTTCCTTTCTGACGGCGGCGAGTTCAGCATCGTTGTCTGCGTTTCTGATGATGCGGGTGATGGTATCGCCGATGAATTTCATTTCTTCTTCGCGCATGCCGCGGGTCGTTGCGGACGGTGTTCCGACACGGATGCCGCTTGCAATGAACGGTTTCTGTTTGTCGTACGGGATCGTGTTCATGTTGAGGACGACGCCGGCTTTGGCGCAGGCTGCTTCCGTGGCTTTTCCTGTCGTGTTGAACGTTGTCAGGTCGATGAGCATGAGGTGGTTGTCGGTTCCGCCGGAGACGATACGGCAGCCGTCTGCCATGAGAGTCTCTGCGAGGACTTTCGCGTTCTTCACGGTCCGGATCTGGTCCTGTCTGAATTTGTCGGACATGGCTTCTTTGAAAGCGACGGCTTTGGCGGCGATGTTGTTCATCAGCGGACCCCCCTGCGATCCCGGGAAGACGGCTTTGTCGACGGCTTTGGCGTATTCCTGACGGCACATGATCATACCGCCTCTCGGGCCTCTGAGCGTCTTGTGCGTGGTGGTGGTAACGAAATCGGCATACGGGACCGGGCTCGGGTGCTGTCCGGCAACGACGAGACCTGCGATGTGGGCGATGTCGGCAAGGAGATAGGCGTCGACATCGTCGGCGATCTCTCTGAATCTCTTGAAGTCGATCGTCCTGGCATAGGCGGATGCGCCGCAGACGATCATTTTCGGCTTGTGTTCTTTGGCGAGCTTTTCGAGTTCATCGTAGTCGATGCATTCGGTCTCTCTGTTGACGCCGTACGGGACGATGTTGTAGAGCTGACCGACGACACTGGCCGGGCTTCCGTGGGAAAGGTGGCCGCCTTCGGAGAGGTTCATGGAGAGGATGGTGTCTCCCGGCTTGATGGTCGCGTAATAGACAGCCATGTTGGAACCGGAACCTGAGTGGAGCTGGACGTTGACGTGTTCGGCGCCGAAGAGTTCCTTGGCGCGGGATATGGCCAGATCTTCAGCCTGATCCATGAATTCACAGCCGCCGTAGTAACGGTTGCCTGAGTAACCTTCGGCGTATTTGTTGGTCATGACGCTGCCCATGGCTTCCATGACGGCGCGGCTGGCATAGTTCTCAGAAGCGATGAGGTTGAGACGGGATTCCTGGCGTTTCAGCTCATTTTCAAAAATGGCTGCCATTTCCGGATCGATTTTTTCGAGATAGGACATGATATCTTCCTTTGAATTGAAGTTTGGATAAGATCGGATCAGATGATGAAACGAAAAGACGTTGAGAATTGTGAATGTAAAGGTTGATGAAAGTTGATGAATTGCTGAAGATTGTTGAAAGGCTGATGAAAGTTGATGAATTGCTGAAAGGCTGATGAAAGTTG
>JAGAEB010000018.1 GCA_017613335.1 Methanosarcinaceae archaeon | reverse complement strand
GTTTCACACGTGTTTCACACTGTGTTTCACACTTGTGTTTCACACTGTGTTTCACACTTGTGTTTCACACTGTGTTTCACACTTGTGTTTCACACTGTTTTTCACACTGTGTTTCACACTTGTGTTTCACACTTGTGTTTCACACTGTGTCTCACACTTGTGTTTCACACTTGTGTTTCACACTGTTTTTCACACTGTGTTTCACAAGTATGTTTCTTTTCCCGGCAAATGATTAATCTATCATGGCGGCTATCATATATTCCTATGAATGAAATGCAGGAAAAGGGAATCCGGCGTGATCCGTCATTCTTTGACCGGTCACAGAATGATGTTATCACGGCCGATGAAATGAAAGCTGTCGATCTGAATTGTCATTATCTCGGCATCGATCCTTCCGTCCTGATGGAAAATGCGGGCGCCGCCGTCGCTTCTGAGATCCTGTCAGAGGCCGCGTCTCTGAAATGCGGCGGTTCTTTTTCAGAAAACGGGTATGACCGTGACCGCATCCGCGTCCTCCTTTTTGCCGGGAGAGGCAACAACGGCGGCGATGCTTTCGTTGCTGCCCGTCATCTGTCATCCGTTCCCGGGATCGATGTTTCCGTCATTGCGCCGGAGCGCCCGCTCATCCGGACGGAAGAAGCCGGCCGCAATGACGATCTCCTGAAATTCTGTCCCGTGTCCGTCGTCCGCTGTGATGCGGATCGTGAAACGATCTCATCTCTTCTCTCCGCCGCCGATATCATCGTTGACGGCATCCTCGGAACAGGGATCCGCGGAAAAGCGCGCGGCGCTGAACGCGAAATGATATCCCTGATCCTTGAAGAGCGCCGGAAACGCCCCGACGTCCGGATCATCTCGATCGACATCCCGTCCGGCATGCCCTCAGGCGCCGGCGGTGACGTCTGCCCGCCCGAAGGATCCTGCATCATTTCCGCCGACACGACCGTCACTTTCCACAAAATGAAGACTTTCCTCAAAACGCCGCAGGCCGCCCGGTATGCCGGAAAAGTCGTCGTTTCAGGCATCGGCATCCTGCCGGCCGCAGAAACATTCACCGGGCCCGGTCATCTCCGCCTTCTCCACGCCCGCAGGAGCAGTGACCACAAAGGATGCTCCGGATCCGTTCTCGTGATCGGCGGCGGGCCGTATACGGGAGCGCCTTTCCTGGCCGCATCAGCGGCGCTGAGATCCGGTGCCGATGTCGTCCGGGTCCTGACGCCTGAAACCGCCGCCGGGATCATCGCATCCTTTTCGCCGGATCTGATCGTCACGGCCCTCCCTTCCGGAAAAGACCATCTCTGCCCGGACGATGTCCCGTTCATCCTTCCGTCTGTCCGCTCAGCCGATTCCGTTATCATCGGCCCCGGTCTCGGAAATCATCCGGAAACGATCGAAGCCGTTTCCGGTATCCTGCCCTTCTGCCGGAAAGCCGTCATCGACGCCGATGCTCTCCGCCCTGAAATTTTCAGCGGGATCAGCAGATCCGGGGAAACCCGTCCGCAGATGATCCTGACACCCCACAGCGGCGAATTCGCCCGCCTTGCAGCGATGCTTCCGGCACCAAACGATACAGCATCAAACGGCACGGAAACAAACGACACAGTATCAAACAATGCAGCAGCGAACGATACGGAAAAAATCCGTCTTCTGGCTGCAAAGACCGGCGCCGTCATCCTGAAAAAAGGTGCTGTCGACACGATATCGGACGGCGGACGCATCAGATTCAACAGCACGGGCAATCCCGGCATGAACGTCGGCGGAACAGGGGACATCCTTTCAGGGATCGCCGGCGCTCTCCTGGCATCGAATGATGCTTTCGAGGCTGCCGCCTGCGCCGCTTTCATCAACGGTTCTGCCGGCGATCTGGCATCGGCCGTCAAAGGACCCGTTTTCACGGCAACGGATGTTCTGGCAGAAATCCCGGCCGTTTTCAGAAAATACTTCCGAAAGCGCCGGGAACAAAAAGACAGCGTTCACAGAGCGTTCACAGCCTGAGAGGCGAATCAATAAAATATATATGAAACCCGCGTCATTCATCACACGATTTCACGGCACGATTTCAGACTCCTGATATCGTCGGCTATCCATTGAATTTGAGGATCTTATCATGTTAGTTATCGGCGGTCCCGCTTCCCAGTTGCTTGCTTCCCGTGTTGCCGCAGAACTCGGCGTTTCTCCGGTCGTTTCTGAATTTACCCGTTTCCCGGACAATGAACAGTATCTCCGGATCCAGGCAGATGTTGACAATGAAGACGTCATCATCGTCCAGAGTACCACGACGGATTCTGATTTCTTTGCGCTTCACCAGCTTCTGGATGCCTGCCTCACCGCCGCATCCGTGACTGTCGTCATCCCCTACATGGGCTATGCCCGTCAGGACAAATGCTTCAACAAAGGCGAACCGATCAGCGCCCGCGCCGCCGCAGCGACGATCAAAGCCGACCGCGTCTTTACGGTCAACATTCACGAATCCACTGTTCTCGACCATTTCCCGTGCCGGGCAACAGATCTCGATGCATCGCCGCTCATCGGCCGCTACATCGTCAGCCTCAACCTTGAACGTCCGCTTCTGGTCGCCCCGGACCACGGCGTCAAAGAAATGGTTGAAAGAGTCGCCGGCAACCTCGGCCTCGAATGCGAAGTCTTCGACAAGACAAGATTCTCCGGCGACACCGTCTCCATTCAGAAAAAAGAAATGGACATCAAAGGACGCGACGTCATCCTGATCGATGACATGGTCGCAACAGGCGGCACGATGGTCGAAGCCATCAAGATCCTCCGTGAAAACGGCGCCAAAGATGTCTATGTGGCCTGCGTCCATCCGGTCCTTGCCAGGAATGCCGTTCTCAGACTCTACAACGCCGGCGTCAAAGACATCATGTCGACAGACACGATCGAAAAGATCCAGAGCCGCATCAGCGTTGCATCTGTCATCGCAGACGCTGTCCGTCAGTAAATTTATCCGGGGATCGGCGGGTGTGAAAATGCAGGATATCTGGACAAACAAATACAGGCCGTCTCTGCCGGACGATCTTCCGGGCAGCCGGCTGTCTGTTGCAACGATCAAAAGTCTGGCATCTTCCGGCTCACTCCCGCATATGATCTTCCACGGCCCCGAAAATTCCGGGAAAACGACGGCCGCTCTGGCATTGGCTGAATCCCTTTACGGTGAAGACAAGGATCTCAACTTCACCTATCTCAATGCCTCCGATTTTTTTGAACAGGGAAAAGCTTACCTCTCCAAGGACAAAAGATTCCGCCGTTTTATCGGCGACGATCCTTCCCGCATCAACAGAAGCGTCATTTCCGTTTTCAAGGACATCCTGAACGAATATGCCGCCCTGGCGCCGATGAACGCCTCGTTCAAGATCATCTATATCGATGATGCCGATGCATTGACGGACGACGCCCAGAATGCTCTGCGCCGCATTATGGAAAAATATTCCGGAACATGCCGTTTCATTTTTGCCGTCAGGAATCAGGCATCTCTCATCCCGCCGCTGCGTTCCCGCTGCATTGTTCTTTTCTTCAGCTATCTCTGCGACGAAGATCTCGCATCCCTCATCAGAAACACGGCCGCCGCGGAAAATATCGACATCAGCGACGAGGCCGTCGAAAAAATCGTCCGCACATCCGGCGGCTGCATTCCGACCGCTTTTGAAATCCTTCAGCTTTCCGCAGCCGATGCCGGGGCCGGCGACAGAACAGGAATGACTGTCGTTACCGGCGAAATGATCGATGATGAAAGATGCGCGTCAGATCCGCTGATCACGGAATTTGCGGACGCTGTCCTGGAAAAGAGAAACATCAGAAATGCCCGCACTGTTCTGGATAAACTCCTTTTCGACGTCGGCATGACCGGCCGTGAGATCCTCATACAGACAGCAGACGTGATAAGACATTCCGGTTTTCCCGAAGAAAAAAAAGCCCGTCTGGCACTTCTGATCGCCGGCGCCGACAGCCGCATGACAGACGCTTCAAACGAACGCATCGTCCTGGAATCATTCATCGCGCAGGCCGCGGACCTTGTCTGATCCGGATATCTTTGTTTTTCGACAAAAGATTTAATAGAATAGGGGCTTTCTGCATTCCTCATTCCACTCGTTACAACATTTCGTTATAACATCATAACATTCCGTATAACATTTCGTTATCGTATTCCGTTATAGCACTTGTTATAACATCTGATTTATTCTGATCGGCCGGACCGGCAGGTCCTGTCAAAAGATCAAAGGTTTTCATCATGGCAGAAATTATGCACTGGGCAGACGTTATCGCAGAAGAAGCGCTGTCCAAAAACAAAAAGAACATCATTTCCACCGGAATCACTCCTTCCGGCCAGATCCACATCGGAAACATGAGGGAAGTCATGACCGCTGACGGTGTTTTCAGAGCCGTCAGGGACAAAGGCGGCGACGCCCTCCTCTATTATCTGGCTGACACTTACGATCCGCTGAGAAAAGTCTATCCGTTTTTAAAGGAAGAAGAATATGCGCAGCACGTCGGCAGACCTCTTTCCGAAATTCCGTGTCCGTGCGGTCAGCACAAAAGCTATGCTGAACATTTCCTCGTGCCGTTCCTGAATTCTCTCGAAAAACTCGGCATCCGTCCGAAAGTCCTGCAGTCCGCAGACCTTTACAAAGAGGGGAAATTCGTCCCGTACATCAAACTCGCTCTTCAGAAAAGAGATGAGATCGCCGCCATCCTCCACGAGGTCTCCGGAAAGGAAGTTGCAGAAGACTGGAATCCTTTCAACCCGATCTGTGAGAAATGCGGCCGCATCAACAGTGCCAAAGTCACAGGCTATTCCTGTGAAGATGAAACGGTCGATTACGCCTGCGCCTGCGGCCATTCCGGAAAAACGTCCATGACCGGCGGCGGCAAGCTGACCTGGCGCGTCGAGTGGCCGGCCAAATGGGCTCTTCTCGGCGTGACCGTCGAACCTTTCGGAAAAGATCACGGCGCAGCCGGCGGCTCCTATGAGACCGGTATCCGGATCGTCCGTGAGATCTTCGGCGCAGAGCCGCCGATCCCGATCAATTACGAATGGATCATGCTTGGCGACCAGGGCGCAATGTCCTCATCTGCCGGCGTCGTCGTTTCCATTGCAGACATGCTTGAAGTCGTTCCGCCGGAAGCCCTTCGTTTCCTCATCATGAAAACGAAGCCGGAAAAACACATCAGATTCGATCCCGGCCAGCCTCTCCTCAACCTTGTCGATGAATATGAGCGCCTGCGCGACAAAGAAAACGCCGATGAGCACGAAAAGAGGATCATCGAACTTTCAAAAGCGGAAGGTGTTTCCCAGTCCCGCATCCCGTTCAAACAGATGGTCACGATCTATCAGGTTGCCCGCGGCGATCTCTCCCGTATCGGAACGATTGCCGAACGCTGCGGTTTTAAGGAAGAGCCGGCCGTCATCGGACAGATGGCGAAGATCGTCGGCGTCTGGCTTGACAAATATGCGCCGGCGTTTGCCAAATTCGGCGTTTCCGACACCGTCCCCGTTCAGGCCGCCTCTCTGACCGACATCCAGCGCGCCTTCTTAAAAGCCCTTGCCGACATCCTCGAAGAGATCGGCGAGCCGAGCGCCGAAGACATCCAGAAGATCGTCTACGACACGAAAACGCCGGGAACACCCATGGCCGCCGCACTTGAAAAATACTACGGTGCGCCTGTCCCGCCTGAACTGATCGAGACAAAACAGTTCTTCTCCGCCGTCTACCTGGCAATCCTCGGACAGCCCTCCGGCCCGAAAGCCGGCTGGTTCCTGACGTCTTTTGACAGCGCTTTCCTCGCGCAGAGATTCAGAGAAGCCGCAGAATACAGACCCTGATCTTCTGACGGTCTGTCTTCTGACCGGTCTTATTTTCTGACCGATCAGATCTTCTGCTTTCCTGTCCTGTTCAGGGCCCGCGGCGGCAGCCGTTTGTCTGCCGGCCGCGGGTAATCCCGGCAGTCTGCCTGTATTATTC
>JAGAEB010000163.1 GCA_017613335.1 Methanosarcinaceae archaeon | reverse complement strand
CTGATCACTGCAGACGGCAGTATTTTTCGTTCGTGTATCTGTGGTTGTATTTTTTCGGGCCGCCTTCGTAATCGGCGACGATGTGTCCGTTGCCGCGGAGGATGTATTTGTAGATCATGAGGCCTTCCATGCCGACGGGTCCTCTTGTGTGGATCTTGTTGGTGCTGATGCCGACTTCGGCACCTTTTCCGAAGCGGAAACCGTCTGCGAATCTGGAGGAGGCATTGACCATCACATCGGCGGAGTCGACGAGCGTCGTGAACGCATCGATGACTTTTTCATCAGTCGCAAGGATGATGTCGGTATGGTGTGAGCCGTGGTGATTGATGTGATCGATCGCCTTTTCGGCGCTGTCGATGATCATGACGGAAAGGATCATTTCATTATATTCCGTGTCCCAATCTTCTTCCGCTGCGGGTTTCAGCAGTCCGGCAGCTGCGGCTTTATCGGCAAGACCGGCTTTTTTCAGGATCTCCGTCGCCGCCTCATCGCATCTGAGTTCGACTTTGTCCCGGATGTATGTTTCAGCCATTTCCGGCAGGAATCTTCCGGCAATGTCTTTGTGGATGAGCATCGTCTCGATCGCATTGCAGGCAGCCGGATACTGGATCTTCGCATCTTCGCAGACTTTGACAGCTGTCACGATATCGGCCGACGGATCGATGTAGGCGTGGCAGATGCCGCTCGTGTGTCCGAGAACGGGGATCCTCGTGTTGTCTTTGATGTATCTGACAAAATCATTCGAACCGCGGGGGATCAGCAGATCGATGTATTCATCAAGCTCGAGCATCTGCGCGACTTCGTCGCGTGTCTCCAGGAGCTGGAATGATTCTTCCGGAATCTCAGGGACGGTCCTGACGGCTTCTCTGAGGATATTGAAAAGCTCTCTGTTGGAATTGAGCGCCTCGCTGCCGCCTTTGAAGATCGTGGCATTTCCGCTTTTAAGACAGAGGGACATGACCTGCGGCACGACATCCGGGCGGGCTTCAAAGATAACGCCGATGACGCCGATCGGACAGCTGATCTGATAAAGTGTCAGCCCTTCGTCGATCTCAACGGTCGAAAGCGTTTTGCCCACAGGATCTTCCAGTTCCGCAACACTCCGGATGCCCGAGATCATGTTTTCCAGCTTGGCATCCGTGATCTTGAGACGATCCCAAAGGGCTGCTTTCATCTTTCCTTCTCTGACTGCCTTATCTGCAGCATCAAGGTCTTTTTTGTTGGCGGCAAAGATCCTGTCACGATTTTCATCAAGAGCCTGCGCCATCGCTTTCAATGCTCTGTTGCGGGCCTCCCCGGATGCACCGGCAAGTCTGATCGATCCTTTTTCGGCATTGCGCGCCATTTCTTCAATATTTCCGCTCATGTGAATTCCTGCTGTTGATTTTTCACGGCTGTCGGAACGTTTTTCCGGACATGCTGTCTCCACAATCCGGGTGCCCGTCTCCGCCGGTTTTAAATTGATCGGTTTCACAATATCATCCTAATTATAATTTGCCCTCATTTCCGGCATTTTCATTCCTGTCATGAGGGTTTTCTCCCGGCCTTCATGTGCCGGAGACGGCAGCCGTTTCCTCATCGTTTTCTTCATTTCTCCGGCCGTTTTCTTCACCGTTTTCTTCATTTCTCCGCTGTTTTCTTCATCGTTTCTTTCATTTCTTCACAATTTCCTTCATATCGTCACAATTTCCTTCACATCTCTTTGACACCCCGGAAAACAGCCTAAAAGTTAAATGTATTAAAGGAGTTTATTTAGGCCGTAAGCAGATTCCTGTTCCGGTCAACGGGCTGAAACTGCTTATCCGAAGCGGAGAATCTCCGCGGTACCGGTCACAGACGTCTCTCATCAGAGATCAGAGGTATATCACCTGCAGATCGTGAACCGGCAAAAACAACATTGTTATCCGTATATCTGTTTACTGTACTGTAAACGTGAACAATCCTGATCTGAAAAACTTCAGCAGTCAAACTGATTGTCTTTGTTTTCAATCGTCACTTTTGTTTTCATAGTCCTTTCTGTTGTTTTGCCGGATCGTTTTCAGCTGTCTGTCCGTGACCGTCCCGTGATGCCTGTTCTCCGTCCTGTCAAAACGAAGATCATCAAAAATGTATGATCATTCAGGTATCTGCCTTCAGATTCCGTGTCATCCGGCGAACGTGACAAGGATGATCTCTCCCGTATGGTACGATCATCCCGAAAAGCGAATAACAGACAAAACGGTCAGAACCCGTCTGACGAAAAAGAAAAACAGAAAACGATTCCGTCAACACGTCCGTTCAGATACACAGGATCACATTTCAGACTTGTCTTCAGACCTGTCCGGGATTCATCCGAATGTCCCGACCGACTCTGAAATCGGCAGACCCGGTAAAATGATTGTGGTGAAAAAATGAAGTCTTTTGCATTAATCAGAGCAGACGACCCCGATAAAGTAAAAATAGCTCTGCATGACCTGGAAACATACGGTCATATGCAGTTCTGTGAAAAGCCGAAAAATATCGCGACAAAGTACGCCGATCAGATCCTCATGAATGTCATGAACACCAATCTGAAAGCTGAATGTTCAGCAGCGTCCGTCGTCCAGCTGGCAACTCCGCCGGGAGCGGCTATCAGCAACCTCAAAAAAATCCATCCCCCGGCACACATCATCATTATCAGCCCGAGACATGATCGTTATTACGAAGAACTTCGCAACAACTACGAAAATTTCCCGGATTTCGACAGGAATTTCGACAACAAACTAAAAAAACCGAAAGCCGAACAATGATCTGAACGATCACGAAACGTTCATCAGACAGACATTGCCCGGCCCGACAGGATCCCGGAAAAACGCACACCGGAACAATCCGAAAACCGGACAGTCTGTCTGAATCATCTCTTTTTCATCAGAAATAATTCTGATCCGCTCTTCTTTTCTGAGTCTTCCTCAGCTGTTTTTTCATTTCATGATTTCTTTCAGTTCTTTTCCTGATTCCTTTCAGTTCTTTTCCTGATTCCTTTCAGT
>JAGAEB010000017.1 GCA_017613335.1 Methanosarcinaceae archaeon | reverse complement strand
GAAATTCAGAAACGCAGGATCATGCGGAAGAGAAAGAAATTCAGAAACGCAGGATCATGCGGAAGATTCATGAAACAACGAAACGGAAAAAGGCGGGAAAAATGGCAGGAAAATACACACCGGAAAAGATATTGTCTCTTTTGGAGGATCTCCCCGAAGATGCAGCGGTCTCGATGATGATCCGCCATTCGGAACGTGAACTGACCGATCAGGACGTGGTTCCTTTCGGAACGCGTCTGACGCCGCGGGGCATCAGGATGGCGGAAGATTTCGGAAAGAAACTGCCGGAACATTTTACGAAAACATTCCGGACGAGTCCGGTGCCGCGCAGCAGGGAAACGCTTCTGCATATTGCCGGAGGTGCAGCCGGATTTCCGGAAATGATCGAGGCGGATTTTGAAGATCCGGATATTTTTTCGGGATTGACGGGACCGGCAGATATCGCCTGTTTTCCGAAGCTGGAAGATTCGGTCATTCTCGGAAAGCCCGGCGCCTATGTGACAGACAGGGACGTGACGCGTCAGCTGTTCATGGCGGAAGGCACGATCGGCCTGACGAACAGGTATCTGGATGAAGGCATCCTGCCCGGATTCAGACCCCTGGCGGACGGGACGGACATCCTGATGAAATTTCTGACGGATGATCTGAGACCCGGAAATATAAGCATCAATGTTTCGCATGATGCGACGGTCGCATCTCTTCTGGGGGATCTGACAGGCATCCGTTTTTCAGAGAAGAACTGGATCCCGTTCATCGGCGGCATCGTCTTTGTCAGGGAAAAAGGGGGAAAAACAATATTATACGACGGCGACGGTACTTGGGATCCGGAAGAAGATGACATTCTCTGAAAGATCCGGTTTCGGGCCGTTCTGAAATGAAAATATCCGTCAGCGGGGAAATCATAATGCATGAATATTCATTGGCGATGGACATGATGGAAGCGATCCTGCAGGCAGCAGAGGAGAACAATGCAAAGAAAGTGAACAGCGTGACGATATCGGTCGGCATGCTGGCTCACGTCAGTCCCGTTCAGCTGGAATTCTGTCTGAATTCACTGGCTCAGGGAACGCCTGCAGAAAATGCGTCATATATCTTTGAACAGATCGAGCCGACTGTCAAATGTGAATGCGGCTACGCCGGAAAGGCTTTTGAGGAGACGGAAGATCCGGAAAAAGACAGTTATGACAGGCTGGCTCAGCTGTCGGCGATGGTCTGCCCGGTCTGCGGGAAAAGACTTTCGATCGCCGGCGGGCAGGAGCTTTTCGTCGATTCCATAGATATCGACTGATCTTTGTCCGGCAGACGTACCGTAAACCGTTCCGGAAACGGAAAAGAATATCCGGAAAAGAAAAGGATATCCGGAAAAGAAAAGGATATCCGGAAAAGAAAAGGATATCTGAAACAGAAAAAGAAAGGGTATCCAAAAGGGAAAAGAAAAGGATATCTGAAACGGAAAAGAAGACAGGATCCGACGCAGAAAAGAGGTGGTGGCTCAGACAATATTTATAAACATTGATGATTGATAGGCAATCATCTGTCTGAGAGAGACCGGATCAGCAGGGAAATCGGATATCCCTGTCCGGAACCGTTCATAAAAATAAGGGAGTGCGATAATCATGATCATGCACATCATCAGTCTGGGACATGATGTCTTCAAAGAGAACAACAAACTGGCTGCAAAGAACAAGGAAAAGTTCAGAAAACATGATGTTTTCGCTGTCAATGTCATGGGTGCGATCGGATCCGGCAAGACGACGCTGATCGAAGAAGCGATCAAAAGCCTTCAGGGAAAGTACAGACTGGCCGCCATTGCCGGAGATGTCGTGGCTGATATGGATGCCAACCGTTTTGCGAAACTGGGCATCCCGACGATCCCGGCAAATACGGGAAAGGAATGTCACCTTGATGCGAATATCGTGAACAAAAGTATTGAAAGAGTCAATCTGAAAGATATCGATATCCTGTTCATGGAAAATGTCGGAAACCTTATCTGCCCGGCGGATTTCGATCTGGGGGAAGATATGCGCGTCGTTGTCGTGAGCGTCAGTGAAGGGGACGATATCATCCTGAAACACCCGGTCGTTTTCAAGACGGTCAATCTGGCGATCGTCAACAAAACGGATATCGCCGAAGCCGTTGATGCGGATGCGGACAAGATGGTGAGCGATATCGAATATCTCAATCCGGATATCCCTGTCCTCAAAACGTCCAAAAAACAGAAGGAAACCGTTGACGCCTGGATCGCCGAGATTGAAAAAGCCTATCTGGCAAAAGTCGGGAAAAAGGCCTGACCGGTTTTCATGAAGACCCGTCCGTTTCCGGGCGGGTCTTCATCATTTCCGGCAGAAGATATTAAAACCATAAAATTTAAATATCTAAGAACGCTTGTAGGGTTACTCTCATGCAAGTGCCGCGCAGAAGCGGTTATGGGTGCCTTGGTGGCTTAGAGGTATAGCACCTGCTTGGTAAGCAGGAGGTCACGGGTCCAATTCCCGTCCAAGGCTCTGCTGATCCGGAACAGCTGACTTCAGTTGTTCCGGGTTTTTTTCGCAAGGGTAAAGCAAAGGCATTAAAAAATGCCTCGGTGGCTTAGAGGTATAGCACCTGCTTGGTAAGCAGGAGGTCACGGGTCCAATTCCCGTCCGAGGCTTGATGACCCGGGTCAGCTGGATGCAGCTGATCCGGGTTTTTTGTTTTTCCGGACAGAGCCGGAATTCCCGGTTTCTTTTTGTCCGCTTCTGTTTCTGTTTTTCTGTCTGCTCTGTGCATATGATGCAGTGACTGTTTTTCCCGTACTGTTTTTCCCGTACTGTTTTTCATATACTGTTTTTGTGCACTTACAGACTGTTTTCGTATCCTGTTTTTTGTGTGTCGTTTTTTGTCTGCTGTTTTTTGTGTGTCGTTTTTTGTCTGCTGTTTTTTGTGTCACTTTTTGCGCATCGTTTTTTGCGCATCGTTTTCTGGCTGAGACCTGCGCCCGGAGACAGCCGTTGGAATCGTCCGTTCTGAAGATGTCCGACAGGAAATCGCGGACAGGACCGTTTCCGTGGATAAGGATTTCGGCGATATCGTCGGGCTCGTCGAGATCGGCGCCTGCGAAAAAAGAGTCAAAGACTTCAAAAGAAAGACCGTTTTCCGATGCCTGTTTTTTGTGGTTCAGGAAACTCTGCCCGTGGTAGCGGACGCGGAAAATGTCGGGGCGGTCAATCTTGAGGATGTTGGTGCCGCCGCCGCGTCCCGGCGCGATGCAGATATCCGAGGCCGTGTCACAGATGCGGCGGAGGATATCGCCGGTGACGAGCGGCAGGTCGGTCATCAGGATCAGGATAGGATCCGTCTGTTTTTCAAGATAGGCATTGACGGCGGTGTTGAGGTCGCGGTCGTCGATGAGAAGTGAAAGAGAGGTCTCCGGCGGAGAGGAGATCATCATTTCCGGAAGACTGAGAGGCGTCTTGGAAAGGATGTCGATCTTCCGGATGCCGGCGTTTTCAAGACAGCCGACGGCATTTTTGAGCAGGAGGCGCGCCAGCATTGTTCTCTCCTCGGGCGAGAGCACGGAAGAAAGACGGGACTTCGGGTTTTCAATCCTGAAAGGGACGACGGCGCGATATACATTCATGCGGAATAACTCCGTATCACTCATATTAAAAGTAACGGAAAAATGATCTTTCGGATATGCCCGGGAGACGGCAGGGAGACAGCAGGGAGACAGCAGGGAGACAGCGGGGAGACAGCAGGGAGACAGCGGGGAGATGACAGGGACGCGGGAATAATTCAAAAATATAATATAGAGGACACGCGTAAGGGGGACTTATTCATCACATATGTCGGAGACGGATCAGGAAACCGTTTCCGGGAACATACCGATTTTCAGCAGTGGCGGATGATTATTTTGGAAAAGGAATTCTTAACCATAGATGACTTTGATGTCAAAGGAAAAACAGTTCTTTTAAGAGTCGACTTTAACGCCCCGATGGATCCGGAAGGCAATATTCTCAATGATGCCCGTATCCGCAGCCACATCAGGACGATCAACGATCTGAAAGAGGCCAAGCTTGTCATCATGGCCCATCAGAGCCGTCCCGGAAAGAAAGATTTTACGACGATGAAAAGCCATGCGGAGATCCTTTCCCGGCACATCGGCCGCCCTGTCCGTTATGTCGATGATATTTTCGGCTCCTATGCGCGCTCCTGCATTGCGGCGATGGAGCCCGGCGACATCATCCTTCTGGAGAATGTCCGTTTCTATTCTGAAGAATCCCTTGACAAAAGCCCGAAAGACCATGCGGGATCTCATTTTGTAAAAAAACTCCTTCCTTTTGTTGATATTTTCCTGAATGATGCTTTTGCGGTCTCCCACAGATCCCACCTCTCCGTCGTCGGTTTCACGACGAAGATCCCGTCCGGCGCCGGAAGGATCATGGAAAGCGAGATCACGAACCTGAATCAGGGTTTTTCGGGCGCCAGACCGTGCGTTTATTCTCTCGGCGGCGCGAAAGTCGATGACTCGATCGGCGTGGCGAAAAACGTTCTGGAGACCGGCAGTGCCGACAGTGTTCTTTTCAGCGGCATCGTCGGAAATGTCGTCCTTCTGGCGGCCGGCCGTGATATCGGAAAAGTCAATTACGAGCTGGTGGAAAAGCTCGGCTATCTCCCGTATGTCGACATCGCCAAAGAGATGATCGAAAAATTCGGAGACAAGATCCACTACCCGGTCGATGCCGCCGTCAATGACAACGGCAGGAGAGTCGACTGTTCTCTTGAAGAAGCGGCGGCGAGCGGTCTTCCGATCAACGACATCGGCATTCAGACGATCGCCTCTTATGTCAACGAGATCGAAAACGCCGGAACCGTGATCCTCAACGGTCCTGCCGGTGTTTCCGAAGTCGATGATTTTGCCATCGGCACCCATGAGATCATCAGAGCGGCGACCCGCGCCGGATTCTCGATCATCGGCGGCGGACACATTTCCGCAGAAGTCGGCCATCTCGGCATCGAAAGTCAGTTTTCGCACATCAGCACGGGCGGCGGCGCCTGTATCGAATATCTGTCCGGAACGAAACTCCCGGGCATCGAAGCGCTGAAAGAAGCGGCAGCCTCTTACAGACAGAATAAAGAATGATCCTGACCGGATCGTGATGCTTTCAGGCCTCTGCCCGGATCTCCGGGACAGAGGCCTTCTTTTTTCCCGGCGCCCGCCCGGCGCAGCCGCATCCGTAAAATCACAATGACGGAAATGTAAAAACAAAAAACAGTCAAAAAACATAAGCGAAAACAGTCGACAAAAAAACACAGGCGAAAAACGGGCAACAAAAAACATAAACGAAAAACAGAAGCAAAAAAACAGGCAAAAAACACAAGCGAAAGAAATCACAAAAAAACAAGATCGGAAGAAAACAGAACTGCAGAAAAAAAAAGAAAAGCTGAAAAAAAGAATCGGCTGAAAACCGGGGGAAAAGATGACGGATCCGGCTTTTTCCGTTTCCGGACAGCCGGACCGGATCATCATATTTTCAGGATTTCACTCCTTCTTTTCTTCCGGCGTGATCTTCGGGAATTTTTCGACGAACCAGACTTCGGTGAGTTCGGTGTTTTCAGTCAGGTCGCGGGCCATTTTCATCTTGCTGAGGAACCAGTTCTGGTTGAAGGAGATCTGGAGCGGGACGGAGACTCTTGCGATCGTGCCGTCGATGACGACTTCTGCATCTCTGACGCCGGTGTAGTAAGCGAAGAGCGCCTTGACTTTTTCAGCGGTCTCGGTGATGACTTCATCAATCCTGTATTTGTAGATGACAGTCTTTCCGGCGAGCGGGCTGTTGAAGTCGATGGTCGCGCGGCGGCCGATGACTTTGGTGACGACACCGTGGCGGCCGTCCTGTTCAACGACCTGGCCGACGGCTGCTTTGCCTTCTTTGAATTTGGAGACGGAAACAGAGGTCACGAGTTCGGCTTTCGGGCTTCCGAATGCTTTTTCTGTCGGGATCGTCAGTTCTGTTTCATAGCCGGCTTCTTTTCCGACAAAGTCTTCATCGAGACCGGTGATCGTGTGACCGCCGCCGATAACGATGACATCGCCGCCGTAAAGGCCGCGTTCGTCATAGATGTTGTTTGCTTTTGCGGTTTCTTCGTCGGTGGTGTCGAAGATCTTGCCGTCTTCAAGTCTGCCGGTATAGCTGATCTTAATGAAATCTCCTTTCTGTAATGCCATAATCATACCACAATAAATGATTGAAATTAATGATCGGAATAAAAACGGGAATAACGGATACTGCTGTCGGTCTTCGGTCATCCGGACCGTCCGGATCAGGACGGCGCCGGGATGGTACGGCAGATGAAATGACAGAAAACAGATCCGGAATAAGTCCGAAGTGCAGGCCTATAATTCATATATTCCTTTAATAAGCTTTCTGAAACGCAGGTCTGACGGAAAAATCCGGGACAGGACCGATCCGTTCTCTCATACCGGCGGCCGTCTTCCCTATAATTTATATCAGGGAAAAGACATTTGCATTCATGCGGGAGCGGCAGGGCGGCTTCGGAAGAAATTCTGAGGAAAGTCTCCACACCGTCTTTCAGGCTTGCGGATATCTGTGAAGGATTTCCGGTGAGAGCCGGGGCTATGGCACAGAAACGATACCCGGCTGTGTCTGCGATGATATGGAAAATTGAGGTCGCACAGCGCAGGGATGCAACGGCAAAACCCCGCAGGTGCAAGTTGTCCGGAGAACGGTTTTCGGCCTTGAAAGGACCGCCGGAAGAAATACGCTTAGCTGAATGCCGCCGCATGTGCACGGATCCGGGAACGGATCCTCTGTCAGAATGAGGCGGTCCTGTACAATCCGTACAGGGTGCATAACAGAAAGGAGCTTACTCGCCGGACCCGCATTTGATCTCATCAGATCCGATCTGCCGGAACAGTCCTGTTCCGGCGGATCCGGTCGCAGATGATTTTTCTCTTTTTCTCCTCTGTTTTTCGCGCTGTTCTCTTCACGCTGTTTTTTACTCTGTTTTTACGCTGTTCTCTTCACGCTGTTTTTTACTCTGCTTTTACGCTGTTCTCTTCACGTTGTTTTTTACTCTGTTTTTACGCTGTTCTCTTCACGTTGTTTTTTACTCTGTTTTTACGCTGTTCCCTTCACGCTTTTCTCTGCTGCCGGAATCTTTCCGGGATCAGAGTCTGACCGATCTTCCGTTTTCGCATATCCTGCTCATTCTGCCGTTTTCGATCAGATAGGCTTCGCCGAAGATGATCTCGCCGTTTCCGTCTGAAAAAAGATAACTGCCGTCCGGAAGAGCGAAGAATCTTCTGCCGGCGCTGTCGGGAAAGACGATGTCTTCAAAAAGCCGGAGGCCGTCGATGACGTCGTTCCGGCATGCCTGATAATGCGGCAGGATCATCGTTTTTGTGAGACCGAGGCCGGAAATGAAACGTCTGTATGACGGGTCTGCGGCTTCGCCGTCGAGTTCAGGGACAGCATAGACGGTGCCTGCCGCGTTCATCGTTCCGGCGCTGCAGCCGATGACGACGCCGCGGAATTTCCCGATCAGACTGCGGAGACCGAGATCTCTGAAGAAAGCGTTTTCTGTCGGCACATGGCCGCCTGCCAGATAAATGACGTCGCTGCTTTCGATGAAAGATCCTATGCTGTTTTCATTCCGGCGGTCGCAGAATCTGTATTCTGAGACGGAAAATCCGGCTTTTTCAAAACTGATGCGGACGGCCTCGGCATAGCCTTCTGTCATGTCGGGATCGTCCGGGTCCGACGTGATGAAAAGGAAACGGGCATTTTCAGGGATGTATTTCTTCAGATTATTCAGAAAATCGTTTGCGGGATTCAGGTCGTCGCTGAAATCAACGGAAGGACTGCTCGTAAGAAAAAGGATCATCGAAAATCTCCTGCTGTCTGCAGACGGCAGAAGACATGAAAAAATAAAAATTTAAGGCAGATCCGGATGAAAACGGAAAAATGAAGGCAGCGAAGCCCGGGGAAATGATGTCAGAAGAAACGGCACATCATGTTCTTCAGAAATAATTTCATATTCTATGGCAGACTACATTTGTGAACATTCTTTTGATATTCGTTTAACAATTCGTTCAATTGTCCGGCATTCATTCAGCATTCGTTCAATTGTTCAGCATTCGTTCAGCGACAGATTAAAACAGTGATCAGATGGACAGAAAAAAGATTTGTGTTGCAGTCGCCGCGGTCGTGGTCGTTTCGGTTCTGCTTGTTCCGGCGTCGGCGCTTTGTTTTTTATATTTTTATCCGGGTGTCGGGCAGTCTCCGGACAGTCAGATGAGAGACAGCTATCTCGGCCGTTCGGATCATTTTGACGGTCTCCGGTTTTCAAATGAGAACGATTTCCGGCAGATCACGAGAGAAGCCGAAGAGACGAGCGACCGCCGGATCCCGACGGATAAGATCCCGGTCGTGCATCAGGAAAACATCGAACGGGGAACGCCCGGAAAACTTTATGTGATGTGGCTGGGCCACTCGTCGTCGCTCGTTCAGCTCGGTGACAAAAACATCCTCATCGATCCGGTCCTGACGGATTATTCATCACCTGTCGGGTTTGCCGGTGTCAGGCGTTTCTCGGATGTGCCTGTCAGACCGGAAGATCTGCCGGAGACAGACATCCTTCTGATCTCCCATGACCACTATGATCATCTGGATTATCAGACGATCCTGCTCATTGATGAAAAAGTCAGGACTTATGTCGTGCCGCTCGGCGTTGAGGCGCGTCTTCTCGGCTGGGGCGTTGCGCCGGAAAAGATCCGGACGCTTGACTGGTGGGAAGAGACGGAGATCGACGGGATCACCGTCACGGCTGTTCCGACGCAGCATTCTTCGGGAAGAAATCCGCTTGAGATCAGCCGGACGCTCTGGTGCGGCTATTATTTCAGAGATGCGGATCACTCTGTTTATTACACAGGCGACGGCGGCTATTATGATGTTTTTGAACGGATCCGTGAAAAATGCGGAAAGCCGGATCTTGCTCTGACGGAATGCGGCCAATACGGAAAAGGCTGGCCGATGATCCATATGTTCCCGGAACAGACGGTTCAGGCGTCGATCGACGTCGGCGCGGAATGGATCATCCCCGTCCACTGGGGCGCGTTTTCGATCAGCAACAACGCCTGGGATGATTCGATCATCAGACTGACGAAAAGCGCAGATCAGCGCGGCGTCAGGGCAGCAACGCCCCTTATCGGTGAACGGGTCGATTATGACGAAATTCAAAACTATCAGGAACATTGGTGGGAAGGCCTGAACCGAATGACACAGTTGTGAGGACACTGTTGTGAGGACACAGTTGTGAGGACACAATTGTGAGGACACAGTTGTGAGGACACGGTTGTGAGGACACAGTTGTGAGGACACGGTTGTGAGGACACGGTTGTGAGGACACAGTTGTGAGGACACAGTTGTGAGGACACAGTTGTGAAGACACAGTTGTGAGAACACAGTTGTGAGAACACAGTTGTGAGAACACAGTTGTGAAGACACTGTTGTGAGAACACAATTGTGAGAACACAGTTGTGAAGACACTGTTGTGAGGACACAGTTGTGAAGACACAGTTGTGAAGACACAGTTGTGAAGACACAGTTGTGAAGACACAGTTGTGAGAACACAGTTGTGAGAACACAATTCTGAAAAACAGTCGTGAAAGCTCTTGTAAAAAAACGTGATAAACGAATGTAAAAAAACAGTGCGCAGGAACAGCGCAGAAAAGACCGGCCGGGGAAAGGATCTTCGATCCGTTTCCCGGCCGTTTTTCGTTTTTTATCTTTACGGCGTGTCAGCCGAAAGATCGT
>JAGAEB010000162.1 GCA_017613335.1 Methanosarcinaceae archaeon | reverse complement strand
GGCGACGATACGCCTTTCCGTTTCGCCCTGCGTTTCGCCTCTCTTGGGTGCGATCGAATCGATCTCATCAATGAAGATGATAGCCGGCGCATTTTTTTCGGCTTCTTCGAATTTCTGACGGAGCTGTTCTTCGCTCTCGCCGTAATATTTGGAGACGATCTCCGGTCCGCTGATCTGGATGAATTTGGATTTCGTTTCATTGGCGATCGCTTTGGCGATGAGTGTTTTTCCTGTACCCGGCGGACCGTAGAGGAGAATGCCTTTCGGCGGTTCGACGCCGACTCTGTCAAAGAGTTCGGGATGGACGAGCGGCAGTTCAACGACTTCACGGATCTGATCGAGTTCACGGTTCAGGCCGCCGATGTCTTCATAGCGGATGCCCGTTTCTGCATTTTCGGCGCTGTCGGATGAAACTTCTTCTTTGGCAATGCCTGATGTGCCTGCGCCGGCCGCAGATGAGGATCCGGTGACGGTGATGTTTTTGCGGTTGAGCTCGAATTCCGTGTTTTCCGTGATCATGACAGGGCCGGACGGACTCGCGTCTTCCGTGATGAACGGCACGGCGGATTCTCCGCCGGAAAAGCCGCGGGAGATCGTGTAATAGACGGGGGATCCTTTTGTGATGATGCGGCCGTTGAATCTGCTCCTGAGGATCTTTTTGAATTCGTCGGGGCTGACGGAAATCTCGATCGGGACGCCGGCAGCGAGTTTTACTTTTGCGGCACCCTCGACGCTGATCTTTTTAACAGTGACACCCTGGTCGATGTAAGCGCCGACGGCATCTCTCAGATGAGGATTGAGCAGGATCGTGCTGACGTTCATGCTGCCTGAAGGCCGTCTGCTGCCCATTGTGAAAAAATCATCAAAGAACCCGCCGAAACCGCTGAACGGATCGGCTGCGGCCATGTCTTGCGGATCCATCGGCAGAACGCGGGCATATCCTGTCCGTGTTCCGGTGATCTCGATCGCATCGCCGCTGTTGAGCCCCAGGTAAGACATCATATCAGGGTGGAGGCAGGCGATGCCTTCTTCGATATTAAGACCGTATGTGCGGCCGACGTAAACTGTTGCTTCTGTCATGTTGATTTCCTCTTTTGTTTTTGTTTTGCATATTGCATTTTTTTGTTTTTGGTTTCGTTTTTCAGCTTCGTTTTTCTGTTTCGTTTTTTAGTTTCGTTTTTGGTTCCCGGATGCTTTTTTTGTTCCGGGTCTGTTTTCGTCGTTTTTCATGCAGTTTTTCATAAATTTTCAGAAATTGATGCTGTCTGTTTTTCTGCTTTTCCTGTTTCGTCGTCTGTATCCGTTTCTTCAGGATCTCCGGAAGATATTTTCCAGATCCTTTCGCCGTCTTTGTCATACTTTATGACCAGGCCGCAGTCTTCAAATCTCCTGAGACCGGAAAGGACGACGGACGGCGGCATTCCGAGCAGATGGCACAGATAAGCTGTACTCATTTCATTCCGGATGAGAAGTGACAGGATATCTTTTTCAATGGTATCTTCTGAGATCTCGGCGGCAATGCCGGCGAATTCGTCCATTCTGTATTCCTGCTGCATATGAAGCTGCTTCAGGAGGCGGGACAGTTCAGCCTGTTTCCTTTTGATGGCGGTCAGATCACTGCATATCCGGCGGATACGGCGGATCTTTTCTTCATAGCCGGGAATTGCGGAGACGGCGTACGGCGCAGATAAGGAAGATATTGCGGATGATGATGCCGCTGCACCTGATCCGGTCGTCATACCCTGTTTTCCGGAGCCGTATGCGGCAGGTGTTTCGGAGATCAGCGATGTTTTTCCGGTCATGCCTGCGGATACGGAAGATCCCGGAGACGGGTCTTCGGATCCGTCGGTATCTGTCTTTCCGGGCAGATCCTGCATTTCATAAAGCGGGATCTCAGTCATCCTGACGGCATATGTGTGCGGAGAGACGGCAATCTCAAGATGCGTACTTGCCGTGATACTGAAATATTTCCGTCTCCGGTCGTTTTCGGCACAGCTTTCAACGATCCCGGCATTTTCCAGAAGCTCCAGATGACCCAGAACAACTTTGGGGGCAAGTCCGAGTTTTCCGGAGATCTCGCTGACGTAACAGGGACGACCGGCCAGAAGGGAAATGATCTTTCTTCTGTTTTCGTTGCCCAGAATGTCCAGAAGGACAGACGGATCGGTCTGCATATTCATTCACTCCTGTTTCAGCTGTAAAGCCGTTCATATGTTGCGTTTATATGTTCATGATATCGATCCGATCGATAAGATCCGATCGATAACGGACCGGCGACCGGCAGACGGCCGGGATCACAGATCCTAAATGGTGATAAGATAAGTTGTGATTATTGTCATGACAGCCGGTTGTTTCCGGTCCTGATGGATCAGCCCGTTTGTGATTATTGTTGTTTTCGGGATTATCTGAAGTCATCTGACTTTGTCAGTCTGACTTTCGGTTGTCCCGCGTTTTTGTAAATCATTCTGCGTGTTTTCCGGTATTCTGTCCTTTGTGTTACTACCTTCAAAACACATACCTAAGGTTAGTGTTATCATATAAAAAACTATCTGACAACTACCGGAACTATCTCAAAAGCAACTCAAAAGTAACTCAAAAGTAACTCAAAAGCAGCTCAAAAGCAACTCAAAAGCATTCAAAAGCATCTCAAAAGCAGCTTAAAAGCATTTCAAAAGACCAGGAATCATTTCAAATGATATTTTCAAGACAGGAAATTGTCAAAAATCAATTTCATATGGTCTCAGATACTCAGATAATACGAAATGCCCGGAATAATCCGGGCGTATCGTCCGACTCTCTGAAAAAGATATTATTTATTAACGCATAATAAGGAGTAATCCGGATGATATGTGCTCAGAAATCCGGCAATATGATACTTGATCATCCAGGTCAGGTGAGAATTTATGGGAAAATATCACAAGATCACGATTTTTTTTATACTTCTGCTGACAGCGGCCTGTCTGACGGGTCTTGCCGGTGCGGCGGAATGGACTGTGACGAAAAATATGGATACGGATCCGGGAACGCAGATATCCGATCTCAAATCCGTGACGCTCCGTCAGGCCGTTGAAGCAGCATCTCCGGGCGATACGATTCTTTTCGGTGTCGATACGGTGAGCCTTTCAAAAGGGGAGCTTGTCATTAAGAAAGATCTGACTTTTGATTCAAAAGGACAGACCGTTACGATCCAGAGGAGCACCGATTCCGTCACGAAGGAAATGCGCCTTCTGAATATCACAAAGGCAAATGTGACTTTCATCGGGATCAGTTTCATGAACGGTTTCCTCAATACAGGAAACGGTGACGGCGGCGCTGCGCTCATCACGAACAGTAATGTGACGTTTAAGTCCTGTCAGTTCAGATCAGACAAGGCAGACGATGCCGGTGCGGTCTGTTCCGTTCTTTCGGAACTGACGCTGGAAAACTGTGCATTCAGTCTCTGCTCCGCTGTTGACGATTCACCGGAAAACGCAACGGGCGGCGCACTTCTTGTGTTAGGCGGAAACCTGACCGCAAACGACACCCAGTTTGTTTCAAACTCTGCCGGATACGGCGGCGCCGTGAGGCTTAACGGCGGTTCATCCTCCTTTAAGAACTGTACGTTCAGAGAAAACAAGGCAGGCGTTGCGGCCGGATCTGTTCAGATCATGAAGAATGCGACGGCATCTTTTGACAGCTGCTCATTTTCCGACAGTTCATCCGTGACGCACGGCGCGGTGTACGTCGACGGTGACGCATCGCTCAAAAACTGTTACTTTAACAATGATACAGCCGTCAGCAACAACAGTGCGCCGGCAGGCGGCGCCGTTTTTGTCAATGGTTCCGTTCAGATCGACTCAAGCGTGTTTGCAGACAATGCAGCAAGACAGGCGACCGACAGCGGTTACGGTAACGGAAGCGGCGGCGCCGTTTATGTCTCGAAGACAGGAAAAGCCGTCATCAAAGGTTCATCATTCTACGGCAATGCAGCCCGTTACGGCGGCGCTGTCTATGTGCTCGGCAGAGCCGATATCAGCGGCTGTTCACTTTATAACAACAGCGCCAAAGAGACAGGCGGCGCTCTGGCCTGCTATTCCGAGTCAGCCGTGAAACTGTCGGATACGGCTATGATCTTCAATACCGCTGCCGGACGCGGCGGCGCATACGACGGCGGCGGCGCTGTCTGTGTGAAACTCGGATCTCTTGCGATGTCCGGAAATGTTCTGGCGGACAACACCGACAGAAATAACATTGATGTGTACTGCGAGGACGGAACGGTTGTCAGCAACGGCGGAAATGTGATCAGAAAAGCCCGCGGATTTTCATTCCCGCAGACGAATGATGATGTTTCCGATCTGAACATGAAGCTTTCCGACTACCTCGTGACGGACGGCGGTCATTATGTCATTGCGTCGAATGAGCGCGCCGGATCCGGACTGAATTATGTTTCGATTGAAAAGATCACCATCGCTTCCGGAAAGACCGCAGAGCCGGAGCCGACGACACAGGCGCCTGAGCCGACAACGGCTGAGCCGACGACTGAGCCTGCGACACAGGCCGCAGAACCGTCTTCTGAACCGGCTCAGACAGACGAAAAAGGATTCAGCATTCCGGCTGTCGGATTTGCCGGACTTGTCTCTCTTCTTCTGGCCGGAGCGGTGATCGGCCGCCGCGGAAAGATCTGAGGCATGCATTTATCCGGGGATCTGACAGATCCCCGGGTTTTATTTGAGGTAACACACATGAATTTTAAATTAATCTTTGCTGCTCTTTCAGCCGTCATGATCATCCTGACAGGCGCGGCTGCGGCTGCGGAAGTGTCTTATGATACATCCGATGTTCCGGATTCTCCCGTCAAGGGTCAGACGTTTACCGTTCCTGTCACGATCACCGGTGATGACATCGGCGGATTTACGTTCAAAGTGACTTATGACAAAGATGCATTCGATGTTTCATTTTCCGATATCGGAAGCATGACGACGGGCGGAAGGCCCGGATCGGTCCAACTGGTCGGCATGGGCGCCTGCGAATTTAATATCGATATAAAAATAAAAGCGAGCGGCTCTCTGAAGATGTCTGCCGATGACGTGTTGGATTCGGATGGAAATCCGTTGGCGGTCACAGATCCGGGATGTAAACTGAATCTGACGATTGAGGAGAAAAAAGAAACGACCCGTCCGGAAGCAACGACAGCCCCCGCCGATCCGGTCGTCATCTCTTTTGACACGTCAGGCGTCCCGAAGACTGCAGTTTCCGGAAGATCGTATACCGTTTCGACGACGATCTCGGGGGAACGCGTCGCCGGATTCAGGTTCAGAGTCGATTATGATGAAAGCGCGGCGGATGTATCCGTCAGAGGCGGCGACGTCGTCGTCGATTCACGCGGTCTCAAAGAGCTGGAAGGTTTCGGACCGTCGACGATCACTGTTGTCGTGACACCGTCCGCTGATTCGACTGTCAGGATGAGTTTTTCAGATATCATTGATGCGGATTCAGCTGCGATCACGCCGACCGGTTCAAAGACTGCCTCTGTTTCCTTTAAGGTCGGACAGACATCTCCGACGCCGGCTGCAACTGAAACGGTCAGACCGACGGAAACGGCGCGCCCGACACAGACACCGAAACCGGAAGATACGCAGAAGCCGGCAGAAACGCCCGCATCGACTTCATCATCATCCGGATCAGCGGAAGGATCGGGATATTCCGATGAGGCCGGACAGACAGGAAAAGTTCCCCAAAATAACGGATCTTCCGGAACGGAATCCGCTGACGGCGCGACTCAGAAAAACGATCAGAAAATACCGGGACCCGGATTTGCCGCAGTCATCTGCCTGACGGCTGCAGCCGCAGTGATCGGATACCGGAGAAAAATGCGATGTTCCGGCAGGGAACATGAGCAGAAATAAAAACGGATCCGGAACATGACCGGAATACGATCAGAAACAGAATAAACGGAAAACGGAGACGACTCCGTTTTCTCCGGATTCTGTTTTTTGGTCATGATCTTCTTTTACCGTATTTTGTTTCCGGTCTTTTGCGTGCGTTTTGATACTTTTTTGTGTTCACCTGTATGCGCACTCGTGTGTTCACCTGCATGCGTACTCGTGTGTTCACCTGTGTGTGTACTCGCATGTTCACCTGCGTGTGCACTCGTGTGTTCACCTGCGTGTGCACTCGTGTGTTCACTTGTGTGTTCACTCGTTCGTTCACTCGTGTGTTCACTCGTTCGTTCACTCGTTCGTTCACTCGTTCGTTCACCTGCGCGCACTTTTGTTATATTTTTCAGATGTCATTGACGATGTTGTCGGGTCTTTCGCCGCTGCCGGCTTTCCTGATATTCGTCCAGATGGTCCTGTAGATCTTCTCAAAGACGTTTTTCGTCGTTCCGGCGACGTGCGGTGAGAAGATGATGCGGTCGGCCGCGTCTTCCGGAAGATTCAGGAGCGGGTTTTCGGGGGTGACGGGTTCAGGTGTGAGCGTATCGAGGCCGGCCCCGGCTATTTTCCCGGCTTTCAGAGCGCTGCAGAGGGCTTCCTGATCGATGAGATCGCCTCTTGCGGTATTGATGATGACGACGTTGTTTTTCATGAGGGAGATCGCTTTTTCGTTGATCATGTGCGTCGTTTCCGGAAGGACCGGTGTGTGGAGCGAAATGATATCGCACTGCCGGCACAGTTCTTCAAAAGGAAGCCACTCGACACCGAATTCCTTTTCGATGTCTTCCGGCGCACGGTTCGGCTTGTAATAACTGATGCGGCATCCGAAGGCGGAAAGGCGGCGCGCCGTTTCTTTGGCGATCATGCCGAAGCCGACAAGGCCGACATGACAGCTTTCAAGTTCGGGGATGCCTTCCAGGATGAACCGGCTCTTGGCATCGATCTGATGACCTTCGCGGACGAGCCTGTCGCCTTCTCTGAGCCTTCTGAGAACGGAAAGCATCAGAAGAACGGCGTGTTCGGCAACGGCGCCCGCATTGACGGCTTTGTTGTTGCAGACGAAAACGCCCGCCTCGGACGCGGCTTTCAGATCGATCTTATTGTAAGCGACGCCTTCGGAGTGGATCATTCTGAGATGCGGCATACTGTCGATCATCTTTTTCGTGACCGGAAGGATCGCATCAACAAGAATGAAGTCGGCATCATGCGCTTTTCTGATCACGTCTTCTTCGGTATAATCCTGTCCCAGCTGTATGAATTCCGTCTCCGGCGGGATCATGGCGGGATCAGTGTAAGCGCGGACGCGCTCTTCGGATGTCAGAACGGCCAGTTTCATAAAATAGTCCTCTGTCTGTCGGGTGTTTTGATTTCAGTTTTCTGTTTCCTGTTTTCTGTGTTTTGTTCTGTTTTCTGTTCTGTTTTCTGTTCTGTTTTCTGTGTTTTGTTCTGTTTTCTGTTCTGTTTTCTGTGTTTTGTTCTGTTTTCTGTGTTTTTGCCGGAAAGACCGGATTTTCACAGGATTTCTGCCGCAAAAGCCGCGAATTTAATGTAAATATAACACGAATATAAGAAAAATAGATATAGAATGATTCGGTAAGGTAAGTATCAATTGCCTGTTATGTAAACCTTTGGATTGATTCGTGTTTACTGATCATCAGAGAAACAGAAGAAACAGATAAGGAACATACCGGGTGATCAGACAGCTGATCGGCAAGATCAGAAAAACGACAGATTAAAAATGAAATGATCGATAAGATCAGGAAAAACGACCGACAAAAACGATAAAAACGGCATCAAAACGATAAAATAAAGATCGGCCGGGTCCTGCAATACAGTATTCTGCTGTTGAGGACGGCGGCTGTTATGACTTGATGATCATGTCACCGGAAAACTTTCGGATCCGCCTTTTTTGACAGGATTTCCGGTGATGTGTCGTTTATTGAATTTGAAAATGATATCCGGCATTATGCCGGATACATTATACATACAACACTCATATCCGGTTCGTTCTCTGACGGTCTGCATGTCTGCGCCTCAGCGGCCCGGTTATTCATAAATGCCGGATCCTGCAGGATTTCGGTTTTACAAAGACGGGATTTCCGAAAGGGAATCCGGATTTAAAGTTAAAATTTTTCGTGTGACGGAAAATCCTGTTGATTCAGTTCCGCAACGGAAAAAAAATTCTCAGAATTTTTGGATTCAGAGGAAAAAGAATGACTCATGTTAAAAAAATGATCTTAACGCTGCTTTTACTGGCAGTCCTGCTGTCTCAGGCTGTTGTTGTTGTCAGCGCTGCCGATCAGTTTACTGTTCAGTACAAATCAAACGGCGGCGACGACAGCATCCCGGAAGACGACACCAAATATAAAGAAGGCGACATTGTTGACGTTCTGTTTGACCCGATTCCGGAAAGGGAAGACCATACATTCCTCGGGTGGGACAGAAGCAGCAAGAATACGACACCGGAATTTACTGAAGACGGTGAAACGCAATTTGAGATCAGTAAAAATACTGTTCTTTATGCTGTCTGGGATTTCGGTTTTGATGAAAAAAACACGACGTCGAATGATAAAAGGATCGATGCTGTCGTCGGAAAAGCTTTGAATGTCAAAGCTGCAGCAACAAACGACTGTGATTTCGTCTGGATGCTCACCGACAATGACGGCGAAGAAGTTGATAAAAAGACTGATGACGGTAAAAAATCAACTTATGATTATACGATTGAAAATGAAGGCAAGTATACCCTTGCTCTGACGATCACCTCCGGAGACGATGAGGAAAAGACCAAGGAATGGAAGATTACTGCCGAAAAGGGATCATCTGTCGGCAGCGACAGGATCTGGACCGAAGAAAACAACGGCGGTCAGGACAGTTTCACCTGGGATTTCCTTTCGTTCTCCGGTTTTTATTATGATATCGACAACGGTCAGGGAACGGAATCTCTCGTGCTGAACCAGGCCGTCAGTCATTCCAACCGCAAGATCAAGGAAGGAAATCTCGTTTACAGAACGGAATCCACATCGACCAAATTCGAACATTCCGACTGGGGTTCCTATGAAGTCATCGGTTTCATGGCCGAAGAATATTTCGGCGGTTACAGCAAGGCCTCATCCGTCTTTACGTCAAAAGATATGATCAGCGACGGCATGCTCCTGAAAGTTCTGAAAGATGAAGATGAGAAATATTCTCTTAAAACAGGTTCAATGCTTGAACTGGAAGACGGTTACAGCCTCAAGATCAATGATATCGATATCAACGGCGACAAAGTCATTATGGAACTGCTCGAGAACGGCGTCAGCAGAGGAACGGCAACGGCGAAGTCCGGTGAAACGGCTGCTTTCGAGACAAAGATCGACGGTGAAAAGATCACGATCCTGGCTGTTTATGTGGACAATGTCTTCCAGGGAGCTGAAAGCAGCGTCGTGACGATCAACGGTGTTTTCCAGCTTTCCGAAAACCCGATCAAGATCGATGACGACTACAAAGTCGACAGCATGGAAGTCAAGAATTACGGTAAGGAAGGAAACATTTATTTCATCGAAATGGAGAACCACAAAGACATCACGCTTTCCAATGACAGAAACGTTACTTTGATGGGAAAGATCTTCTTTGAAGTGGCCAACAACACTTCCAGCCTCCGCTTTGCACCGAGTGTCAACAGAACGGCAGCCGGCACTTACCAGATCAGAGGTACGGCTTACGACAAAGAACACGGATCTGAGGTCAAAAAGTGGGACGGCCTTAATTTTGAAGGCATGTACTACGATATGGATGAAGACAACGGCGTCACCGAAACGCTTGAGATCAAAAGTCTGAGCGGCAGGACGATCGAAAATCAGTCAATCATTTACACGTCAACAGCAACGGATGTCGATTTTGAACGCGGTGACTGGGGAAGCTACACGATCATCAGTTTCATGGGCCAGAAATACTTTGCAGGCTATACGAGCGATTCAGGTATCAACAACGGCAAATCGTACAGCCTCGTTTCTGACGGAAACCTCTCCAAAGTCCTCATGGACGATGATGAGAAATACAACCTCAAGGCCGGCGAAGCCCTGACGCTCGGCGACGGTTATTCTCTCAAAGCAACCGATATCGACATCAACGGTGAAAAAGTCATCATGACGCTTCTCCGTGACGGATCCGAAGTGGCGACCGCGACAGCCAAATCAGGCGAGACCGCCAGATTCGAAGAAAGGATCGGCGACGAGAAGATCACGATGGTCGCTGTTTATGTCAGCAACGTCTTCCAGGGTTCTGAAAGCAGCGTCGTGACGACGGAAGGTATTTTCCAGATTTCCGACAGACTGACGAAGATCGAAGAAGATCAGACATTCGGCAAAATGGAAGTCGATTCCTTCAGTTCAAATGAAATCGTCCTGAAAAGCAGACAGAAGATCACGCTTTCCAAAGGAAAGAATGAGTCTTTCATGCAGGTCGGCAACACGACGATGTACTTCCGTGTCGGTGATTCCGATGACCTCCGCTTCTACCCGTATACGGAACTTGTCGTCGGCGGCAATGAGACACAGGCTCTCTCCGTTTCGTTCACGCCGTCCGCAACGGTCAAACCGAGAACGAACGTAACGATTTCTGTCAAAAGCAACGGTTCTGCCGTTTCCGATGCAACGATCAAACTCAACGGCTCTCTTGTCGGCACGACCGATGAGAACGGTAATTTATCCTATACGCCGGACACGACAGGAAGATACATCTTCACCGCCGAGAAAAAGAATTACAAGACAAGCAGTTCTGCTGTCCTGACCGTTCAGGAAGACAGCAAAGCGATGACGATCACTGTCAATCCGTCGTCTGTCTTTGTCGGCGATGAAGCGATCATCACGGTGACCGATTCCGCTTCCAAAGAGCCTCTCAGCGGCGCAGCTGTCAATATCAGCGGTACGATGATGGCAACGAATGCGACCGGTCAGGTGAGTTATATCTTCAACACGAAAGGTACGATTTCCGTGACGGTCACCATGGCCGGATACAGTACGGCATCGACACCTGTCAGCGTCAAAGACAAGGCTGCTTCCTTTACGGTGACGAACGTCACGATCTCGGACGAACGGAAGGCCGGAAAGAGCATCGAGGTTTCAGCTGATGTGACGAATGCCGGACTTGCGGAAGGCGAGGCAGAGATCACGCTTACCCTGACACCTGCGGAAGGCGAGCCGGTCGTTGAGACGAAGACCCTCACGCTCGGCGCGAATGAAACGACTGTCTATAAGCAGTCCTTCAAACTCAAAGAAGCCGGAGATTACACGGTCACGCTCACCTGCAACGGAGACAAAGTCAATATTCCGTCCGACAGTTCAAAGATCACGATCGAAGAAGGTTCATCAGGAAACATCCTGAAGTACATCCTGATCTTCATCGTTATCGTTATCCTGGTCGTCATTCTTGTCGCAGGCGCATTCTTTGCTTTTGCGATCGGAAAGAAAAGACCGAACCAGAGCGTCGGCGATGCTGTCAGAGAAGCTGTCAACGGTCTTAAACGCAGATGAACAAATACGAAAAAAGACGAAAAAATATGAAAAAAGCCTGTGAAGAATGATCTTCACAGGCTTTTTTTTTGAAAACGGAAAAATCAGAGACAGAATGTTATAAAACCGATCCTGACTGAAAAGCATCATCAGGAAGCGGCCGGCTGAAACCCGGGTCATCTGTTCTTCTTTTCCCAGCGGAGGATCTCGAGGGAGGCGGAGAGTGTGCTTCCTCTGCGGATCTCGTCGAAGATGCGGAGTTCTCTTTTTTTGACTTCGAGGGCGCGGCGCGCGATCTCGTAGGCGTTTTCTTTCGGGACGACAACGACGCCGCTGTCATCGCCGATGATGTAGTCGCCGGGTCTGACAATCTGTCCGCCGCAGCGGATCTCCGTGTCTGTCTCGCCCATGCCTTTGGGGTCTCCGGCATTCGGAACGACGTTTGAGGCATAGACCGGGAAGTCGATCTCTTCGATCTCTCCGCGGTCGCGGACGGCGCCGTCGACGACGACGCCTGCAAGACCCCGCATTTTGGCGCTCAATGTGGCAAGACCGCCCCACATGGCGATGTCGGGGTTTCCGCCGTTATAGATGACGAGAACGTCGCCGGGCGAGGCCTGATCGATCGCTTCGACCGGTTTTGCCCAGTCGCCGCCGAGCGTCTGCGCGGTATAGGCGCGTCCGACTGTTTTTTTGCCGTAGAGGACGGGAGAGATGCCTTTCATGGCACCGCCGCGGTGCATGGCGTCTGAGATGTTGGAAGAAGAGACGGATCTGAAGATGTCGAGCATTTCTTCTTCGCGGGATTTTTCGGATCTTCTGTTTTCAGCGACTGTTTTTCTGAGATCCGGATCTTCAATGGCTGCTCTCACGTTTGCGGCGGATTCCCGGACATTTCCGGAATTGATGATGTATGAGCCGACGATGACAATATCCGCGCCGTATGAAACCGCTTCTGCTGCTGTTTTATCATTCAGGCCGCCGGCGACGGCGATCTTCATGCCGACTTCTGAACGGATCTTTGCCAGCGTTTCGAGCGGACTTTTGCCGGTCATCTGCTGGTCGATGCCGACATGGACGTTCAGATATTCAACGCCCATTTTTTCGAGTTCTTTGGCGCGCGCGACCGGATCTTTCACAGAGATCAGGTCGACCATGACAGAAACGCCGTAATTCCGCGCTGAGCGGAGAGATTCCAGGATGACGGAATCATCGGCTTCGCCGAGGATGATGACGATATCCGCGCCTGATTTGGCGGCGATCTCAACTTCAACGGCACCGGCATCCATCGTTTTCATGTCTGCCAGGATCGTATTGTCCGGGAATTTCTCACGAAGGCGGCGGACAACATTCATGCCTTCGCTTTTGATCAGAGGCGTTCCGGCCTCGATCCAGTCAGCGCCGCCGAGGACGGCTTCTTCTGCAATCTTAAGAGCTCTGTCCGCTTCCGTCAGATCAAGAGCTGCCTGAATATGTGTCATAATGCACCTCAAAAATTCAATGAAAATATGACCTCAATTACAATCCAACTTATCTAAAACGTTTTCTGAAAGCCGATGAAGAAAAAAAGTGAGGGAGATGAAAGGGAGAGAAGATGAAAGAGAGAGAAGATGAACGGGACAGAAGATGAACGAGAGAAGACGAACGAGAGAAGACGAACGAGAGAAAATGAACGGACAGAAAATGAACGAATAGAAAATGAACGGACAGAAAATGAACGGACAGAAAATGAACGGACAGAAAATGAACGGACAGAAAATGAACGGACAGAAAATGAACGGACAGAAAAT
>JAGAEB010000161.1 GCA_017613335.1 Methanosarcinaceae archaeon | reverse complement strand
GTCAGATCTGTGTTTCTGTATCTGTCGTCAGATCTGTGTTTCTGTATCTGTCGTCAGATCTGTGTTTCTGTATCTGTCGTTGACCTGTGTTTCTGTTTCTGTCGTCAGATCTGTGTTTCTGTATCTGTCGTCAGATCTGTGTTTCTGTATCTGTCGTCAGATCTGTGTTTCTGTATCTGTCGTCTGATCTGTATTTCTGTTTCTGCCGTCTCTGATATGTCTTTTCTGTCTTTTCCGTCGCGGATCCGTTATTCCGGGTCTTTTTTGTCTTTGAATTCCTTTCCGATCTCAAAGGCTTTGCCGATATTTTCACCGACGCCGAAATACGCCTGCATGACCGGCGCAAAAATGACCGGATCGATCTTTTTGATATCCGGCCGGCCCTTTTCGTCAAGGACGGATTCATCGGCCACGACATCCAGGATCTGTCCGATGATGACGACATGGGATCCCATCGTCATTCTGTCAGCCAGTCTGCATTCAAGGTGAAGCGGGAATTCCCTGACATACGGGGCATTGATCTTTCCGGCTCTTCCCGGCGTCAGCCCTGCTTTTTCGAATTTTCCCTTCTCCTCGCGGCCGCTTTCGATCCCGAAGTAGTCGGCCTGCGGCGCCAGAGTCGTATTCGGCACATTGATCGTAAAGCAGCGGTTTTCGAGGATGTTCTCATAAGTCTTTCTGGAACTGCGCACGCCGACAACGACGCACGGCGGTTCGGAATTGGCGATGCCCGCCCAGGCCGCCGCCATGGCATCGGGATTGCCTTCTCTGTCATAGGTTCCGATGATCCAAAGCGGCGTCGGAACAGCATACGGTCTCGGACCGAGGGATATTTCTGCCATCATTAAACCTCTGTTTCTCTGCTGAATTTCCGTCCGGAATTTCAACACATATATAAATAAAACCGGATATGGAAAGTCATACAGAATTTAAATATTTTGTCAGAACCCGGACTTTCATCTTTAACAGACCGTTTTGTCTTTAACTGACCGTTTTGTCTTTAACTGACCGTTTTGTCTTTAACTGACCGTTTTGTCTTTAACTGACCGTTTTGTCTTTAACTGACCGTCTTTCCCTTTAACTGACCGAAAAGATCGTCCGCTGCAGGCAGACGATGAACGTGCCGCCGTTTTTTCCTGAAACAGTCAGATTTCCGTTCCCGTCATCCGATATCAGAAAGACATTTTCATCGATCCTGCCGGCCAGTTCAGACACATCGATCGTCCCCTGAAGATCTTCCTGTTTGCTTCCGTATGCGTTTCCTGATCCGGCATCTCTCCCGTCAACTGTTCCGTTTCCGGATCTCTCCGGATCTTTCATCAGACTTTCCGGCGGAATGCGAAAGACGATCTTTTCCGCCTCATAGAATTCTTTTTCCCGGCCGGTGACCGTCAGAACGGCCGAAAGACTGCTGTCATAAACCGATGAACCTGATGAACGCAATGAACCCGATGAACTCAATGAATCCGATGAACCTGATGACCCGGACTCATATGATACTGACCGGATCATGATCATCGGAACGGATGATCCGTCTTCTCTGCTGATATCCGCTGAAAAGACGGACGACGGGAAAAGTCTGACACAGCCGTCCTTCTGAAAGAACACGACCGATGAAAATCCGTCAATGGAATATTCTCCGCCCGGAAAACGCGTGTTTTCACAGCAGATCCGTATCGCATCACCTGAAAGGATCTTTCTGTCCGTCTTTAATTCTGCTGTCTCTCCTCTGCCGTCTGCCTCTTCATCATAGACATCTTCATAGGCATTTTCATTATAGCCATCTTCATAGGCATTTTCATTATAGCCATCTTCATCAGAAACAATATCTTTTTTCTGTTTTCCCGGATCATCATTGACGGATCTTTCCCGTCCTTCCGTTCCTGATGGGTCGGCCGTCTTTTTTCCCGTGATATCCAGAAAAACAGGTTCCCCTTTCATGACCGAAAACGATGATGCCGGCCTGACGGCGGAAAGTTCCGGGAAAACGGTTCCTGCAATGATGTCATTTCCTCTCCGGGAAAACATATCCGGACAGAAGATGAGTTCTTCCTTGTTTCCGGCCGATGCCGCGCCGATATCTGCGGCAAGCGATGACACGGAAAATCTGAGCGATTCCGAAACGGCCGCTTCCTGATCATGGACGGCTGCAGGGACCCAGGAAACAGCCAGAAGGCTCAGGACCATGACAGACAGTCCCAGAAGAAGGACGGCTCCGTAAACCGGTGATACGGCCGCCGTATTTCTCAAAAAAGAATGACTGAAAGCTTTTAAAAAGTCTTTTTCTCTGCCCGGCAGTTCTGTTTCTCTTCCGGATATCTCTGTTTCTCTGCCGGATATCACTGTCTCTCTGTTCATGATCCCGGAAAAACAGGTCTTCTTTAAACGTTTTTTTATATTGCTCCGGGCGCGGATCATTCTCCGGAATATAATATCCTGATGCTTCCCTGATCAGACACCCATCGATCCTGCCTGCTCAGGACATCGTGCGCGATGAAATAAAGACCAGAACGCATCCCATGAGGAAAAGGATCACCAGAGCCGCTGCCAAAAAATATACTGCAGATCTTTTCGCCTTCCTGATTTCTTCTTTCTGATGCGTCTTTTTCAGTTCAGCGCCGTGCCTCGTGATCCTGTCATTTGACGAATCGACCTTGATCTTATACTTCGGATACAGTTCCGGCGGCGCTTTTTCAAGCAGGAGAAATCCGATATCGCAGGCTTCTCCGATCCGGATATCCAGCTCTTCGGAATAGATTTCGTGTCTGAGGATGTTTCTGACGGCGATCGTATAAAACAGATGATACAGCGTATGATTCCCGCGATCCTTCAGGATCTCTTCCCGGCACAGATCAAGCGCTTCTTCAAATCTGTCCGCATCCGCTTTTTCCTGAATGTCCCTGATCCTCTCTTCTCTGTCCGGAACAGCCGTCTGCCCGGGCTCTTCTGTCTTTTCATCATTTCCGGCGCTTTCAGATCTGTTTTTCATAATGTTCGCCATGTTCATGTTATCCTGATTCCGGAGAAACTAAATTCCGATCATATAAATAAATGAACGGCATGGGAACCGCATCAAAACGATTCTGTGGCGTGACCGGCGCTGTGCGGATGCGTGATGTGACCGGCGCTGTAAAGATCCATGAGTGAACAGCCCTGTGAAAAACAGGCGACATACACAGTCATGTTAACATACACAGTCATGTTAACATACACAGTCATGTTAAAAACGTATGATGTAAAAATCGATGTGTTCGATTCCTGACCGGAAACGCGTGACCGGATGCGCCGACGCATCACCATAAAAAAGAAATCCGAAAGATCCGTCGGAATATTTTCCTGTCTTCTCCGGAGCATTTCGATAAAAAAAAGCCTGTTTCTGTCTCAGAAGCAGGCTCACGGGGTATGGATTGTGTTATGGGGTCTTTTGTGTATCGGATTATACGTCATGAAAATTTTCAGTCCGCCACCTCAGATCTTTATTTATCCTTTTATCAGACATTCATTTTTCATATGACCGTTTTGTATTTCTTCTCTGTTTTCCGCATTCCGTCCTTTTGTGGGGGTTACAGGACAACATTTCGCCGCCGTGCCGGAACGACACAATGGAAAAATGCTGATGAGAATGCTGTGATACAGACCGTTTTTCAGGATCTTCAGAATCCTTCACGAGAAGGGAGATTCTTTCTGATCGACGCCAGGAGGTTCATTGGCTGTATCCCGGAAGATCATCTGCAACGGAACATCGATCTTTCCGATATCCGGGTATTTCCGGCTGTCTGTTCCGTTGTATCTCAACATTCTCTGATAAAGAGTGTTTTACTATATAAACCTTTCCAATTCCTCAACAAATACTAACTCAGATTTGCTTGATTCTTCTGGTGTGCTGTCATGAAAAACAAGATTCGATCGGCATTTATTTTGATTAAGTTAGTGGTCATGTTATCTTGTTTCTTATCCTTTTTGATTTATCTGTGGGTATCTGGAGATGAGGCGGTGACACCGAAGTCCTGCTGCCGGAATGTCTTAAAAACGACTGAACAAAAAAGAAAGCTGTCGGAAAAAAGAACGAACAGCACGTCCCGATCTGCCGGGAAACGACCCGGGAAACGGGAAACGGGAAACGGAAAACCTTTCTCAAAACAGAAACAAATGACGGATCCGCATCAACGGGCACTGATGTGTCTGCTGGACCGGCAGACAGAAAAAAGATCACACCGGCAGAAAATACACCGGCCATATGATGTCAGAATGCTGTTGCCGGAACAATGGCGTCAGAGTGCTGATGCCGGAACGATGATGTCAGAATGCTGATGTCAGAACGATGATATCAGATATCGGGACGATGTTTCCGGAATGACCCGTCATTGATGCCGGATCATTTCCGGAAAACACCGGGTCTTTATTCAGATGACGGATGCTTTTTTGATAAATACCGGAAGAAGCGGTTTGTCCCTTCTGTCCGTCTCGACTTTTCCGATTTTGTCGACGACATCCATGCCTTCGATGACTTTTCCGAAGACCGGGTGTTTGGCCTGTGCCGGCGGCTTGTCCCAGTCAAGATAGGTGTTGTCGACAAGGTTGATGAAGAACTGGCTTCCGCCCGAATTCGGTCCGGCGTTTGCCATGGAGATCGTTCCTCTCACATTTGAGCTACCTTCAACGAATTCATCGCGGATGACATATCCGGGACCGCCCGTTCCGTTTCCTCTCGGGCATCCGCCCTGGATCATGAAACCGTCGATCACGCGGTGGAAAGTCAGGCCGTTGTAAAATCCTTCTTCAACGAGCTTTTTGAAATTTCCGGCGGTCACCGGCATATTGTCATAAAGTTCGATCTTGATGTTTCCCATTGACGTTTCTAAAAGAATGGTGTCTGTCATAATCATGCCTCCGAAATCTGTCAGAATATCGTGATAAACGAATATCAGATAGATAAAACAAGCGACTGAAACCGCGACGGGAAAAAACGGATAATGGTCGCCGGACGACGGACAAAGTTCCTGAAACAGTGATCTGCATGATCAGCAGAAGCCGTGACTGAAACGACAGTAACTTAAAAAAGTCCGTTAAAACAGTCCGATCAGCAGCAATCCGAAAAAGCCCGAAAAGCGATCAACACTTCACATCAAAAAACAAAAAAGTGAAATGGGCCCGCTGGAATTCGAATCCAGGACCTCCGCCGTGTGAAGGCGACGTCATAACCATCTAGACCACGAGCCCGAATGAATAATAAACAAATGAATGAAAAGAACAACATAAACAACAACAGATCCTTCAGAGCCGGAAACCGGTCTTTCTCCTTCGGATGCCGGTCAACATACAGATCTTTTATATTTATATGTTTCTTCCGTCATGCCTTTCCGTTGTTTTGTCTGATGGGCCCGCTGGAATTCGAATCCAGGATCCCCGCCGTGTAAAGGCGGTGTCATAGGCCGGCTAGACCACGAGCCCTCAGTATATCTGTATTGCGATTTGCAATCCACCCAATAGAGAAACTTCCTATTTAACCTTTATCAGCATTCTGTGCAGGATTTTTCATCTGTATCTCCTGTATCTACTGTATCCCCTGTATCCCCTGTATCTGTAACTATTATCATCTGTATCCCCTGTATCTGTAACTATTATCATCTGTATCCCCTGTATCTGTAACTATTATCATCTGTATCATCTTCTCAGCAGCCACTTTCTTTCAGCTGTTTTCTTTCAGCTG
>JAGAEB010000160.1 GCA_017613335.1 Methanosarcinaceae archaeon | reverse complement strand
CAGTACGAGAGCGGCCTCATCACCAAAAAACTGACCGAAGATCAGATCTTCGATTTCACATTCTATGATGAAGTCATGAATGAAAAAGGTTCAATGAAATGACCGGCGATTTCTCCGATCGATTCATGATATATCCATAAAAACAGAATGCCTTATCCCCTTTCGGGGATCAGGCATTTTAATCCTTTTTTCGGTTGTTTTTCCGGCTCTTTTCTTTCGTTATTTTTCAACATTTTTCCCATTTTTCAGTTTTTTCATTCGGCAGAAACGAGTTCCTTTGCCTGTTTTCCGGTCATGTGTTCTGCATCAAGGACAAGAACAGCTGTTCTTCCGAGAGCTTTTCTGATCTCTTCCTCTCTCTTCTGTCTCAGTTCTTCCGGATCTTTTCCGATATCTTTCTGATATTTTTCTCCGAGGATCTCAAGAAGCTTTATTTTTTCAGATTCATCCGTGACAATGCGGACGGTGCCGAAAACGATGACACTTCTGAAATAAGTCGTCAGTTGTTCACCATGAACATCATCTGCATCAACGACACAGAATGACGCTTTCGGATTTTTATTTATGATATCGGTCTTATACCCGCGAAGCGCACAGTGAAAAATGATCCTGCCGTCTGAATAAACATAACTCAGCGGGACAGCGTACGGATAATTCTGATTGTCCGGATCAGACAGCGCAAGAACGCCGGATGTACCGCGTTTCAGGATCTCAACAGATTCATTTTCAGACAACAGCTGACGTTTTCTTTTCATTTCGGGAAACATATGAATGACATCCGGCTTCAGACATTTAAAATTTTGTTACAGAATACGGATGAGTCTCGCACATCACAGGTTTTTCCCCGTGTACACTGTCTTCGTTGTCCATGATACGCTGTGTGTACGGCTCTGTGTATTTGTCTGTGTCTGTGTGTTTTGTATCGTGTTTTTTGTACTGTGTTTTTGTTTTGTATTGTGTTTTTTGTACTGTGTTTTTGTTTTGTATTGTGTTTTTTGTACTGTGTTTTTTGTTTTGTATTGTGTTTTTTGTACTGTGTTTTTGTTTTGTATTGTGTTTTTGTTTTGTATTGTGTTTTTTGTTTTGTATTGTGTTTTTTATTCTGTTCTGTGTTTTTCGTTTTGTATCTTATTTTCCGGAAGTCTGCATAAGTTATATGTGATGAACGCCTTTTTTTAAGAGTCCGATAGAATCTCTTTTTCGGGTCAGCGGGAATAATCGTATCTGCGCATCACTGCCTGCTGATCTCCGGTTCCCGAATTCACTGAATTCTGACAGGTTCCGGGATCTGTCGTCATCGTGCGCGGACGTTTACGGCACACATGACTGTGATACATCCAATGTGTGCGACGCTTATTTTCTGCTGATCGGATATCTGCGGGATTTCTGCATCCTGTCACATATCCGTTAATTTTATTTTCGCATCATTTATTCGGAGCATATTATGGTTCTCAGATTTAATACGAAAAAAGCTTTCGGAGCATTACTCTTAATCCTCCTCGTCTGCACCGCTGTTACCGTGAGCGTTTCTGCGGCAGACAAAGGAAAGATCACTTCTGTTGACGACCTGCCGGGAAAGATCATCGGTGTCCAGCTCGGAACAACCGGCGACATCTACGCGACCGATTACGAGGGCGACGATGCCGGCACGAAGATCGAACGCTACAACAAAGCCGCCGATGCCGTCATGTCCCTCAAACAGGGAAAGATCGACTGCATCATCATCGATGAACAGCCGGCCATCGTTTTCGTTTCCAAGAACGATGACCTGATGATCCTTGACGAAGAATTCACTTCCGAAGAATACGCCATCTGCGTCAAAAAAGGAAACACCGAACTTCTGAGCAAGATCAACGTTGCTTTAAACACGCTCAGAGAAGACGGAACCCTCGTCAGGATCAACAAAAACTACATCGGGACCGACGATGAAAAGGGAACGATGCCGTACGTCAAAAAGAACATCTCACGCCCCAACGGCACACTCGTCGTCGCAACGAACGCCGAATTCCCGCCGTATGAATATTTCGATAACGGCGAGATCACCGGTATCGACATGGACATCATGCAGGCTGTCTGCGATGAACTCGGCATGGAACTCAAGATCGAGAACATGGAATTCGATTCCATCATCACCGCTGTCAATGCCGGCAAAGCCGACGTCGGCGCAGCAGGCATGACTGTTACTGAAGACAGACTGAAGAACATTGATTTCTCAGAATCCTACACGACTTCAAAGCAGGTCATCATCGTCAGAAAAGACGAAGACAATGAAAAGAAGACGCCGTTCATCGGCGTTGCCGGTGCCGTTTTTTCCGTTTTTGCAGCAGGACTTCTCCTCCGCCGCAGAAACGAGTGACCGGCGCTTTTCAGAGCGCGATCCGCACCGATCAGAAAATTCCGGAAACATCTCCCGCACGGCATCATTTCCGGATACCGGGAAGACTTTCCCCGTGAAAGTCTTCCCTTTTTTTATGACAGCTCATTTTTCAGGAATCTCTTTTATGTGATCTGTTTTGATTTTAAAAAGTTACTCATTTATAACTTATTATCGTTATTGTTAATCCGCTCTCTTTAATGGCGATGGTCTGATCTGTTTTCCGCGCCGGCATTTCCGGGGAAAACGCATCAGGCAGATTGATCCGGGGTAAAATATGATATTAAACAGAACTCTGAAAGGATTCATCCGCCTTCTCATTTTATCAGCAGTTGTCTCTGCCGCCGTTATCTGTGTTTCCGCATCTGCTTCTGCTCTGTCACCTGCTTTTGCAGAAGACATTTCCGGCGGCCTTCTGCACAGTTCCGGAAATGACATCGGCAGTCTTCTGCCGTCCGTTCCGGCAAAGAATTTTTCCGGGCAGGATACCGGGAACAGTCCCGTTCTGTTCGCTTCCGGTCCTGATGATATGACGGTCACCGACAAACTGAAACAGAATTTCGTTGAAAAAAGACGGTATCAGTATATCATCGACGGTCTGAAGACAACGATCACGGTCACAGTTTTCGCTGTCATCCTCGGTCTGATCATCGGCGCTTTCGTTGCTGTCATCAGGACTGTTCATGAACTGACGGGAAAACTGAAGTTTCCTGACATGATCTGTTCCGTTTACCTGACGATCATCCGCGGCACGCCGACGATGATCCAGCTGCTCATCATCTACTACGTCATCTTCGGCGCGGTCGATGTCAACAAGATCCTTGTGGCCATCGTTGCATTCGGCATCAATTCCGGCGCCTACATCGCCGAGATCATGAGATCCGGTATCAACGCTGTTCCGAAAGGACAGTTCGAGGCCGGCCTGAGTCTGGGTCTGCCGATCCGTCAGACGATGACATCCGTCATCCTGCCGCAGGCATTCAGGAACATGCTTCCGGCGCTCTGCAACGAATTCATCAGCCTGATGAAAGAAACGGCTATCTGCGGTTACATCGGCCTGATGGATCTCACAAAAGCGGCCGATATCATCAGAAGTCAGACATTTGAAGCATTCATGCCGCTTTTCGGTGCGGCTCTCATCTATCTCATCATCGTCATGATCCTGGCGAGATGTGTCGGCGAACTGGAAAGGAGGCTGAAAGCAAATGAAACAAGATAATACAGAAAAAGCCGCAGACGCCGGAAATTCCGGAAAAGTCATGATCGAAGTGCAGGATCTTCACAAATCGTTCGGCGAACACGAAGTCTTAAAAGGCATTTCCGTCACGATCCGTGAAGGCGAAGTCATTGCCGTGATCGGTCCGTCCGGGTGCGGCAAATCCACATTCCTGCGGTCGATCAATCTCCTTGAAACACCGACTTCCGGAACGATCCTGTTTGAGGGAACTGACATCACTTCCAAATCTGTCGATGTCACAAAAGTCCGTCAGAAGATCGGCATGGTCTTCCAGCATTTCAATCTGTTCCCGAACATGACCGTCAAACAGAACATCATGCTCGCGCCGACGAAACTCGGCCTCATGACAAAAGAGGAGGCTTCCGCCAAAGCCGACGAACTCCTCAAAAGGATCGGCCTTTCGGACAAAGCCGATGCCCATCCGCCGCAGCTCTCGGGCGGCCAGCAGCAGCGCATCGCGATCATCCGCGCGCTTGCCATGAATCCGGACGTCATGCTCTTCGATGAAGCCACATCCGCGCTCGATCCGGAAATGGTCGGCGAAGTCCTGAGCCTGATCAAAGAACTCGCTGAGGGCGGCATGACGATGATCGTCGTCACGCACGAAATGGGCTTTGCCAGAGAAGTCTCTTCACGTGTTCTCTTCTTCAGTGAAGGTGTCATCCTCGAAGAAAACACGCCCGAAGAATTCTTCTCAAATCCGCAGTCTCCGCGTCTCAAAGATTTCCTGTCAAAAGTTCTCTGAACAGGTTTTCCGTTGATCTGCCTCCGAAAATCTGTTCCCGGAATCAGTTCCCGAAAATATGATATAAACAAACACATATTATGTGCAGGCAGAATAAAAAGATCAGAACCTTTTTTGGTTTCTGATCTTTTTTCATTTTTTTCCCGGGCATCAAAAAAGTGATAGCCTGTCCGGTTCACAGGATCTTTACATCAAGGCAGATGTTGTACTGATGCGGCGCATAGGATCTGACGGCGCGTTTTCCGAGGACTTCGATCTCTCTTCCCTGCCTTGCGGCGGCTTTTCTGATGAGTTCGACCGATCCGTCAAAAAGATCGTGTTCTTCGGTCATGGCGTAATAGTGGATCACGCCGCCGGGTTTTGCGATCGTGACGGCGGTATCGAGGAAGTCGCAGGCGTTGTGAGGGAGATTCATGAGGACGTGGTCGGCTTTTCCGGCATAGCGCTCTCCGAGATCTTTGGCATCTTCTTCGAGGGGGATGATGTTCCTGACTCTGTTTTCTTCGATGTTCTGTTTCAGCAGACGGACGGCGTCCGGATTTTTGTCGTTGGCGATGACTGTTTCCGGTCCGGCGCGTTTGGCGATGAGGATGCTGTACGGACCGACGCCGGCGAACATATCGACGACGAAGTCGCCTTTGCGGATCAGGGAAAGGATGCGGGCGCGTTCCGTTGAAAGCCTCTGCGTGAAATAGGCTTTTCCGAGATCGATGTTGTATCTGCAGCCGTATTCTTTGTGAAGCGTCTCTGTCTTTTCGATGCCGGCGATGAATCTGAGGTCTCTCGTCCTGAATTCGCCTTTGACGGGTCCTTCCGAGAGAAGGACGGTCCGGATCGCGGGATGGACCCTGAGGATCGCTTCTGCGATGCCTGCGGCGTTTTCCGCATCTTTTCCGTCGATGACGGCAATGTCGCCGATCATCTCATAAGCCGGTGAATATCCCAGGATCTTTTCAACGGTCAGTTCTTCGGGGCGGGCTTCAAAAGCATCGGGACCTGTCTGAACGATCCTTTCCGGGGCTCCGGGATCCGGTGATATGCCGTATCTGTCTGCTGTTTCACGGACGTATTCTTCGATCTTCCTGATCGTCTCGTCATCCGGATCCTCTGTGAGCGGAAGGCACAGGAATGTGTCGTCTGAATACGGTTTTCCGCGGCGGTCGATGAGGTCTTTCTCATCAAGGAGGCGGCGGACAGCTTCGCCTGCTTTTTTATAGAATCTCAGAGACGGACAGATGATCTTTTCCGGTCCGGCATCATTCGTCATTGCAGTCACCCGGGAATTTTTCCGTTTTTTCAGAAACCGTCTCTCAGCGGCGGCTGAACATAATCCGGCTTCCGTTCCGGAAACAGGCTGATGAGATGGTCCGTGAGTGCGTCGACGCCTTCGCCGGTCAGCGTGGAGATCGTGAATCCGATGTCGTCCTGTTTCATGAACTCGTCGCGGTCGGCCTTGTTTTCGGCAATGACGACAGGGAGGCCGAACTCTGTTTTAATCTCTTCTGCCAGATGCCTCTGGTCTTCAAGAGCATAGCCGCAGCTTTCGCTCGGGTCGATCAGGATGAGGACGATCGCATCAAGACGTTTGAGCGCGGTGATCGCGTGGAGTTCGATGTCGTTTCTGTCGCTCATGGGTCTGTCGAGAAGACCGGGCGTGTCCATGATCTGGTAACGGACACCGTTTCTTTCAAGGTGGCCGATCGTCAGGCCTTTCGTGGTGAACGGATACGGCGCGATCTCAGGCGCAGCCGTCGTCACGCGGGCGACGAAGCTCGATTTTCCGACATTCGGATAACCGGCGACGATGACCGTCGGCTCGTCTCTGACATCCGGCAGTTTCCGGAGAACGTTTCTGGCTTCATTGAGGACGAGCAGATCCTTGTCGAGACCGTAGATGATGGAGCTGATGCGGCCGAAAGCTTCTTTCCTGATCTGTTCCGGCAGCTGTTTTCCTTCTCTCATTTTTCCGACGTGATCCCTGGCCAGATCATGGATCTTCCGGGCGGCCCAGTCGACACGGCTGAGCGAAGCTTTCAGTTTCTCCGTGCCCACGAGGATTTCCGCCAGATCATAATAGAAAGGCGGGAGCGAATCGATCGACGGAAACATTTTCGTGATGTTCGTCAGATTGTCTGTCAGAATATTGGCCGCCGTCAGAAGCATCGATTCATTGGCTTCTCTTCTGGAAACCGGCCCCGTGATCTCTTTTCCGGCCATCGCGCGCGTCGCTCTTCTGAATGATTTGTCGAGCAGTTCTTCCGATGTCGGAATGGTTTTAATTTTTTCAAAAATCATGATAAGACTCTCCTGATCTTCATCCTCAGGCAGATGTTCGTCTGACTGCTGTTCTTTATCGGTTCTGAGCGTTTCAATTGCACAGCCGTATATTAACTTTCACATTCACGGAACGGTCGCCTGATGTTTTCCGCCTGTCCTTCCTTTTTTTTCTGCCATCTGCCCTTTCTTTTCTTTCTGTCTGTCCTTTTTGTCTGTCCTTTTTGTCTGTCCTTTTTGTCTGTCCTTTTTGTCTGTCCTTTCTTTTTCTGCCGTCCGTCCTCTTCGCAGTCAGCCGTTTTCAGACTGCACCATCCGATGTTGTTTTTTGAATCAATTGTTCCGTCGGTCCTCCTCTGTGAAAAGTTTATATATTGACGTGCATTATTAATAACAGCCGGTTTATCTGAGATCAATCTCTGATTTTTTTCTGTCTTTCCGGTCGTCGGGTCGTCTCTCATAAATGGGTTACCGGGGAAGAAAAAGAATCCGGCGATTCGGTATTCGAAGAACCGGGAAGCATTGATGTTCTTTTTCATGACCTGATAAATAAACAGGTAGATATTATGTTCAGCAGCAAAAAACCCATATTCAATAACAATAACGCAAATGAAGTCAAGGCTCCGGTTTCTGAAGGCAAGACCTATACCGTGAAAATTGAAAATATCGCAGAAAAAGGTGACGGCATCGCCCGTATCGAAGGCTATGTCATCTTCGTTCCGGACACTGCGGCAGGCGAAGAAGTCACAGTCAGGATCCAGAGGGTCCTCCCGAAATACGCTTTCGCCTGCGTCGTCGACGAATGATCCTTTCTGTCATTTCTTTCCGGTCCGGACGGATGTCTGTAATACGGAAACCCGGATACGGCCGCGCGCCGCATCCGGGCATTTTTATCTCTGAAAAACAGATGCCCGGGTCCTGTAAATACGAAAGCGGCACTTCCGGAAATACCCAAATATTTAAATATAATTTTACGCTTTCTATCTCTCGTTCTCACGCATCATGTGCTGTCAGAGCAATCTGTTTCATGGGCCCGTGGCTTAGTCAGGCAGAGCGGTAGACTCTTAATCTATCGGTCGGGGGTTCAAATCCCTTCGGGCCCGCTTCATTTTTACTGCTGACATTTAAGCCCGAAAAGATTATTCTGCATTCTGTATTCTAATGCGTGTCATCATTATATATATTATAAGAATATACACGTTATGTGCTGACTTTTCAGAATAACCGATGATTCAGGTCGATGCAGAAAATCTCCTGATTGTCGGGTTAAGCCTGATTGAGAACGTTCATCATTGTCTGTCAACAGGGGAATTTCCATGATCATTTATGTGAACATATCCGATGAGATCCTTGAGTGGCTGTGCGGACAGTCCGCATCTTTTCCGGAAGATGTCTGTGAGAAACTGCAGGCCTGGCGCAGCGGAAAAAAGAAACCAACATTCTCTCAGATTGAAGAAATGAGCAAAAAAACAGGGATTCCGCTCGGCTATTTCTTTTTGACGCATCCGCCGGCTGAAAACAGAAAGCTTCTGAACTTCCGGACAATCAACAGCCTTGAACTGAAAAATCCCGGCAGAAACCTTCTCAACACGATCCATCTGATGGAAATGGTTCAGGAGTGGCTGCGTGACCGTCTGATCTATGAAGATGCGCCACAGGTTTCTTTTGTCGGATCTTTCAGAAATGTTTCATATTCCGATATATACGATTTTGCCGCATCCGTCAGGAAGATCCTGGGGATTGCTGATGATTGGTTCAGAAAATGCCGCAGTTCCGACGACTCCTTCAGAACGATCAGAAACGCCATGAGCAACGCCGGCGTTTTTGTCATGATGAACGGCAAATACGGGAATAATACCAAAAGACCGTTTGATATCGAAGAATTCCGCGCATTTGCCCTTACAGATGACTATGCGCCTCTCATTTTCATCAATTCCTGTGATTCATTTAACGGCAGACTTTTTTCTCTCCTGCACGAATTTGCCCACATCTGTATCGGAGAAAGCAGCCTTTATAATGACAGATGGGAAAGAAATTCCGAAGTGACAAAAACAGAAACGATCTGCAACGCTCTTGCCGCGGAGATTCTTGTCCCGAAAGACCTTTTCCTGAAAGAGTGGCTTTCCGAATCCGGGCAGATGTCTGATCTCATTACTGAAAACGACCCGGAAAACACAGCAATATCACAGAAGATCGACGAAATGGCCAAAAAATTCCGCTGCAGTTCATCTGTCATCGCAAGAAGATCTCTGGATGAAGGATTCATCACCAAATCTCTCTACAATAAAATAATTCAGGACGCAGCCGATGCTTATTGCAATTCTCAGGAAAAAACGCCCGGCGGCGGGAATTATTATACAAACCTTAAAAGTTACAACGATCAGCGTTTCCTGAAAATGCTTTCTGAAAGTGTATCCGAGGGAACAACATCCTACACGGATGCATTTCATCTGACGAATACGAACCGGCACACATTCGGGAATCTCATCAGTCTTTCGGAAAGTGATCGTCAATGAATTCCGAAAAATTTCTGATTGATTCGAATTCACTGATCGAACCTTTCAATAAATATTATCCATTTGAGATTGCGCCCCGGTTTTGGAAACTGATGAAAGAAAACATAAACAACGGTTCCGTCATCCTCCTTGACAAAGTCAGAGATGAACTCCTGAATACAAACGAAGAAGACGACCTGACACAATGGGTGCGCTCTCTTCCGAAAGAGCGGATCCTCGACCACCGCGATCAGAATATTCTGGCGATCTATTCACACAATATGGATTACCTGAACGAAAACAAAAGTTATCAGCAAAACTCGTTGGCAGAATGGGCAAAAAATGATGTTGCAGATGCCTGGCTGATTGCAGCTTCGGCCGCTTACGGATATACGCTTGTCACATTTGAAAAAGGTCACAATTCATTTGATCAGAAAAATCCCTCTAAAATGGCCAAGATTCCTGAAGTCGCAAACGTTTTCAATGTAAAAACAATTAACCTTTTTGATATGATGAAATT
>JAGAEB010000159.1 GCA_017613335.1 Methanosarcinaceae archaeon | reverse complement strand
GGGCATGTAGAAAACAGAAAATCTGTGAGCGAAGCGAACAGATTTTTGAACAGATTTTTGAGCAGATTTTAAAAAAAGGAACAGCTGAATTTCAGCTGTTCCTTTTCCTGATCAGATGATCAACGGACTGTTTCTGCGATCAGTCTTTCTTTTCCGGGAGACCGATCTCGGAAGTACAGTGCGGGCAGCGGGTTGCTTCTTCGTGGATCTCGGTCTTACAGAAGGGGCAGAGGCGCGGGTCTGTTTTGGGCTCTTCCGCAACTTCTTCTTTCTTCTTGAGAGACATGAAGATCTTGATCATGGCGAAGATACAGACAGCGATGATAAGGAAATCAACGATCGTCTGGATGAAGTTACCGTAAGTCAGGACGGCGGCACCGGCTTCCTGGGCGGCCTCGAGAGATTCGTAGGTGTTGCCGTCAAGCGCGTAGTACAGGGATTTGATGTCATGACCGCCGAGGAAGAGACCGACGACCGGCATGATAATATCGTTGACGAGGGATGAGACGATCTTTCCGAAAGCGCCGCCGATAATGACTGCAACGGCCAGATCGATCACATTGCCTTTAAAGGCGAATTCTTTGAATTCTTTAAACAAACTCATAAATATCACCACAAAACGCCTGTCCCGGATATGACACAGCGATGACGGCGTCTGAAACATCCTCACAGCGCAGCATAACCGGAGCAGGATTTTGACTGCAATAATTTATTTAACAACAATAACAATGGCATAATGCATTCAGTGATATATCACAGTATTAAAACGGCAGACAGTATCACCGATGCAATATAAAACGAATAAGGAAAGCTCAGTATCCGTATTAAAACTTATTGTAGGCTGAAAGAAAAAAGAACCGGGGAGCGGCCGGACTGAAATAAAAAAAGGACCGGGGCGCAGCCGGGTCGAATGAAAACAGGCCCGAAGGCGCGGCCGGACTGAAAGACGATCCGGCCGGAAGACAGCCGGCCCGGGGACTGAAACGGGCCGGAACCGGCTGTGTGATCTTTTTCCGGAGAGCCTGTCTGTTTCAGTCGGCTTTTCCGGCGGCGACGAAGCGCTGTGTCTCAGAGAGGTGCGCCAGGAGGAAAAGGTCATCCGGCGAATAGGCAATCTTCTTTCCGGCTTCGACGGTGACGATGCATTCCTGACCCGGACCTGCTTTTTCGACTTCTGAGCCGTTGACGGTGATTTTGTTCACGCGGACGGAGTCGCTCTGAAGGCCGACAAACATGTTCAGGGAGTCGTCTTTCTTGATGCCGTTTTTGGCGAATGCGGAGACCCTGCATCTGATATCGAATTCAGAAGACATTTTTTCGCTGTCCGAAAGGAGGAAGCCTCTTTCGAGTTCTCTTTCGAGAAGGCCTTTTAAGCCGACACCGACGCGGGCGCCGGTCGAGGCGGCTTTCACATCGATGTCGTGTGTCTGGATGGAACGGATATCGACTTTTTTGTCGACCGGATAGAGGCCGATCTTGTCGTGCGTGTGGATCGTTCCCTGAAGGACGCGGCCGAGAATGACGATGCCGATACCGGTCACATTGAAGAAATGATCGATGACGACACGCGGCGGAAGTTCGTCTTTGGCGCGGAGATCCGGTTCGATCTGATCTGCCAGTTCGTGGATCCTGTCCTTGAGCGTATCGACGCCTTCGAAGGCATTCGGAGCGTCTTTGTTCGTATTCAGGGCGATGATATCCCAGTTTTCAAGCGTCGTTCCGGCCGTGATCTTTTTCAGCTTGGCTTTGAGGTCGTCGATGACGGCGCCGTAGCTCGTGTCAGCCATCGTGATCGCGATGATGCCGTGCCTGAATCCGAGAAGATCGGCGGCGATGATGCATTCGCCCGTATGCGCCGTCAGGCCCTGCGGCGTGACGCAGAGAACGACCATGTCGGCCAGATTCAGGGCAGCCGTCAGGGATTTCAGGGATTTGGGATACGATTTGGAGTCGATGAAAACGTATTTTCTTTCGTGGCGGTCATCATTGTAAAGCGTGATGTCGGAGTCGGTCCCTTTTTTGCCGAGTTTGGAAGCAAGAGACGAACGGCCGCTTTTTTCATCACCGATAACAGCAATATTGGTCATTTTGATCCTCCTTTCATAAACGGATTTAATGTGAAGATGATTTAACTGCCGCCTACAACATTGTTAAATGAATTAATACTTTCTGAAAAAAACTCATTTTCAGGCCGCCGGATGAACGACCGGGCAGCTGACAGATAAAAACGGAAGCAGGCAAAAAAAAGGAAAACAGGGACAAAATGACGGATCCCTGTAAACAGAAATCCGGAAAGGATAGGCGTCACAGGATCGGCATCAGTCTGAATAATATCTTCATACTTTGCTCAAGGTGGGGTAACTTTCATCATTTGCCGTTCCGGTGAATCCTGATGGTTCCGGAAGACCGGAATTGTCCGGATGACCGGTATTTGTGCCTGTTTCTGTTCCTTTCCGGCTTTTTGTGTCATTAACAGAGATGCCCTTATTTATGAGTAATGCTTATTCAGCTCAGATTCGGCTGACTGTATCGAAAAACAGATCAGTCGTTCCGGGTATTTCCGTCCGTTCCGGATCGTTTCCGGAAAAATGAATGGATCCGGAAAATGAAAAGATCCCGAAATGAAAGAGTCGAAAGAAGGCATTAAACGTGAAACTTGAACTGATGTCTGTCGAAAATTTTCCTTTCATTCAGAAAGGCGATGATATTGCAGAGATCATCTGTTCGCTGACGGATGATATCCGCGACAATGATATTCTGGTGATCGCATCAACGATCGTTTCAAAAGCGCAGGGCAGACATTTCCTTCTGACGGATATCACGCCGGGAAAAGAGGCTCTCAGGATCTCCGCGATGAACGGCAAAGATCCGCGTTTCACGGAGGCCGTCCTTCAGGACAGCGAAGAAGTTTTCGTCGAATCGCCTTTCATGCTCGTCAGAACAAAAAACGGGAACATCTGCATCAATGCCGGCATCGACGGCTCCAACGTGGAAGGAGATTTCATGATCAGACTTCCGGTGCAGCCTGATTCGGCCGCAGAAACGATCGGAAAAGCTGTTGAAGAAAAGACGGGCCGGAAGATCAGCGTGGTCATCACGGATACGAACGGCCGCGCTTTCAAGATCGGCCAGACGAACGTTGCCGTCGGTCTTTACGGCATCCATGCGATCCGCAGCTGGATCGGCCGCGAAGATCTTTTCGGACATACCCTGGAGATCTCGGAAGAGGCCGTCGTCGACGAGATCGCCGGCGCTGCCAATCTGATCATGGGTGAAGGAAACGGCGGCTGCCCGGTCGTCATCGTCCGCGGCCTGTCGCTGAGAACGGATGAGAAAACGAAGGCAGCCGAATTCTTCAGGAAAGATGCGGAAGATGCCGTCGTCATGGGTCTTCGTCTTCTGAAAGAAAACGACATCCATTCAGTGCCCAATGAAAAGTCTCCCGTTTATGCACCGGAAACGAAAAATGTTTCCGGAACCTGAACATCTTCCCGGGACGATTTCCCGGAAACAGTGATGTATTGACCGATTATGGAAAGAAAACCGCTGAATTACAAAAAACTGTCCGACATGGTCCCCGGAGATTCCGGAAAGATCGTTCTTCTCGAAGCCGGTCCGGAAGACCGCCGTGTCATGGAAAATATGGGATTTACGCCGGGCGCCCGGATTTCTTTCCGCAAATATGCTCCCTTCGGCGATCCGATCGAAGTCCGGATCCGCGGCTGCGAGATCGCCATCAGAAAAAGAGATGCGGATTCAGTGATCGTCCTCACCGATCAGACAACGGAAAAACGATCACGAACAGAAAATACAGGACAACGGAAAAACGATCATGAACGAAGAATACAAGACACCGGACTTACCTGAGAATGTCCCTGTTCCTGAAGATCAGGACATGCCCGAAAAGAAGCCTGCTGAGGGTTTTTGGCGCTCCGTTTTTTCAGGATATGCGGATTTTGTCACATATTTTATCAGAAAACATCTGTTATGGACAGCTGTCGTTATCCTTTTTTTTACGGCCGGGATGCTGGCCGGCTATGAAATGTCCGCATCCGATCCGGAAATATCTCAGACGATCATGGAAGGGATGGCGGAAAAACTCGACGGGATATCATCGGAAGATCCCGGCAGTCTTTTTGTCTTTCTGATCATCAATAATGCCTCGGTCGCGTTTGCATCAGTCATTCTGGGGATCATTCCGGTCATTGCGCCCGTTTTCATTTCCTTTTTCAACGGATTTGCCGTCGGTGCGGTCGTTGAGATGATCTCTGAAGGCAGAGGCATCGCCTTCATCCTGGCAGGTCTTCTGCCGCACGGCATATTCGAGCTTTCCGCCGTTTTTCTGGCCTGCGCCGCAGGGCTGCGTCTCGGTCTTTCGCCGGTGATCCTTCTGTATGAAGAAAGATTTTCATTTTCAGCCTGGAAAGACGAGCTGAAAGAAGCCGTGGCGGCATTTATCCTCATCATCCTTCCGATGCTGCTCATTGCTGCTTTTATCGAAGCTTTCGTCACACCTTCGATCATGGATATGTTTGCGTAAAACGGACGGACGGGTATCAGATCTGCCGGCCGTGCAGGCAGTTCATACGGTCAGTTACATCGGCCGTTCACACAGTCAGTTTACATTGGTCGTTTACACAGTCAGTTTACATAGGCCGTTCACGCAGACAATGATCCGATACGGATCTCCGGCGAAACAAGAGAAACCGTTAAATTCATTATATGCATTCTTTCAGTTTACCTTCGCCGGACAGGGCGCATGCGGTATCCTTCCGAAGGATCACGCATCCGGCATGATGTCCGTTCATCCATTTACATCCGTTATGAAACGTCTGACAACCGTTTACAACAGTCTGCAGCCGTTACAACAGTTTTACAGTCGTTTACAGCAGTTTTACAGCCGCCTGCAGCTCTCACACCGCTGACAGCAGTTTTATATCTGCTTTGCAGCCGCTTTGGGTTCATGTTCATAAGGAAGCTGTCACTGATGCCTGCCCGGAAAAGGAACAGGACGGCAGTTTTTAATTGGGGGAATAATATGCAGTTTTGTCCTAAGTGCAAAAGCCTGATGACGCCGATCAAAGGCGAATTCAGATGCCGCAAATGCAACTATACCTACAACATCAAAGAAGAAGACAAAGAAAACCTTTCATTCAAATCCGAGATCAATGACAAAGAGATCGTGGTCCTCGACGGCAATGACGGTGAAGCGCTTCCGACGATCGAAGAGCGCTGCCCGGAATGCGGAAACCAGACAGCTTACTGGTGGCTCCGTCAGCTCCGTTCCGCCGATGAATCCGAAACGCGCTTTTTCAGATGCACCAAGTGCGGAAACACCTGGCGTGAATATGACTGAATAATGCGCCGGCGGAAAAACAGCCGGAGATCCGGAAAAACAGATCATTCTGTTTTTTCGGATCATTTTTTGGCAGATTCAGAAAATTTATAAACAGTGTTTTTCTATCTCATACGTCATACATGAGCTTATCATAAGCATTCGTTTCCGGAAAAACGTCATGTGTCATCATGTGATTGACCGGATCGGGCTTACCGTAAGCGGTTTTCAGATGCGTCCTGTCGCGGCAGCCATCTGGCAGATATTCCCGGATTGTCATAAATATCCGAAAAGAAGGGATACCATGTTTAAGGCATCAATTGACATTGAACTTTTAAGAGATTCCATTGCAGCTCTTTCCGTTATCGTTGAAGAAGTCCGCCTCAGGATCCTGACAGACGGCATCGCCGTCAAGGCGGTCGATGCGGCAAATGTCGCGATGGTCATTTTTGACCTGAAAGCTTCTGCATTCGATTCGTTTGAAGCGACGGAAGGCGAGATCGGTCTCGATCTGACGAAGATGGCCGACATTCTGGCCATCGCTGACAAAAAAACGCCGGCAGACCTCGAACTCAACGAGGAGACCCAGAAACTCCTGATCAGATTCAGCGGTCTGACTTACACTATGGCTCTTCTTGATCCGGCGACCATCCGCACGGAGCCGCGCATCCCGCAGCTCGACCTCCCGGCAAAAGTCGTCTTCAAAGGACAGGACCTCAAAAAAGCCGTCAAAGCCGCCGAAAAGGTCTCTGACCACATCATGCTCAGCGTTGACGGAAACCGCTTCTGCATGGAAGCCAAAGGCGACACGGATTCCGTCCGTCTCGAAATGGATGCCTCTGAACTCATCGAACTGAAATCCGGAGATGCCTGTTCCTTATTTTCGCTCGACTATCTGGCAAACATCTCAAAACCGATCGGCAGAGAAAGCGTCGTCTCCCTCTCGATCGGCCGCGATTTCCCGATCCTGATCAATTTCGACATCGCTGCCGGCAACGGAAATGTCACGTTCCTGCTCGCGCCGCGCATCGAATCAGACTGAAAACCGAAAAAGGATCCGCCGCAGGCGGATCCAAAATCTGCTCCTTTCGGTCGCAGATTTTCCGTTTTCTATGTGCACCTTCCAAAAATCTGCTCCCTTCGCTCGCAGATTTTCCGTTTTCTATATGCACCTTCCAAAAATCTGCTCCCTTCG
>JAGAEB010000158.1 GCA_017613335.1 Methanosarcinaceae archaeon | reverse complement strand
GTGTTTCACACACTGTGTTTCACACACTGTGTTTCACACACTGTGTTTCACACACTGTGTTTCACACACTGTGTTTCACACACTGTGTTTCACACACTGTGTTTCACACACTGTGTTTCACACTCGTGTTTCACACACTGTGTTTCACACACTGTGTTTCACACACTGTGTTTCACACTTGTATTTCACGCCTGTGTTCTCACACCGGACTTTTGATCGTCCGTCCGGCTTTTTTGTGCTTTCATTTTTACTTTCACCCGGCGCGCCCTCAATCTATAATACATAAAAAACCGTATTTCGGAAATATTTCTGAAAGTGACTGACTGCGGTGATAAAATGGGTTACGGCATGATGACAAGTAAAAATCCGTCCGTGAACAAAAGAAAAAAGGCATCCGTTCCGTTCCGTCTGGGGACGGATATGCTGCCGAAAGGTTCTCAGCCGGAGGCGATCGAAAAACTGACGAAAGGCGTTCTTGACGGAGACCGCTTTCAGACGCTTCTGGGCGTGACGGGATCGGGAAAGACGTTCACGATCGCCAACGTGATCAAAAACCTCAATCGGCCGACGCTCGTCCTGGCGCACAACAAAACGCTTGCCGCGCAGCTTTACAATGAATTCCTGGAATTCTTTCCGGAGAACAGAGTCGGTTATTTCGTTTCCTATTACGATTACTATCAGCCGGAATCCTACATTCCGAAAACGGACATGTACATCGAAAAAGACGCGCAGATCAACGATCAGATCGAAAAGATGCGGCTTGAAGCAACGGCATCCCTGATGTCGCGCGAAGACGTCATCATCGTGGCCTCCGTTTCATGCATCTACGGTCTCGGCAACCCGGAGAACTTTGAGAACATGGGCTTTGAGATCGCCGTCGGACAGAATTTCAGACGCAGTGACCTGATCGCAAAACTGGTCGACATCCAGTTCGAAAGGAACGATTCAGAACTCATGCCCGGCCGGTTCCGTGTCAAAGGCGATACGATCGATCTGGTGCCCGGTTATTACGACGACATCATCCGGATCGAATTTTTCGGAAACGAGATCGACCGGATCACCGAAGTCGAAAAGGTGAACGGAACGAAAAAGATCTCGATGGACAGTTTCTACATTTATCCCGCAAAACATTACGTTATTCCGGAATCAGAAAAAGAACGGGCAATGAATGACATTCTCGAAGAACTGGAAGAGCGTCTGCCGGAACTCGGCATGCTTGAAGCACACCGCCTGAAACAGAAAACGCTTTTTGACATGGAAATGATCCGGGAAACGGGCAGCTGCAAAGGCATCGAGAATTATTCCATGCACTTCGACGGCAGAAAACCGGGCGATCCGCCGTTCTGTCTCCTCGATTATTTCCCGGACGATTATCTCCTCGTCATCGATGAAAGCCACCAGACGCTCCCGCAGGTCCACGCCATGTTCAACGGCGACCATGCCCGCAAAAAATCGCTCATCGATTACGGCTTCCGTCTGCCGTCGGCCTATGACAACCGGCCGCTCACATTCGATGAATTTGAAAAATACATGAAGCACACGATCTTCGTTTCAGCAACGCCCGGGGACTATGAACTGGAACATTCCGCACAGGTCGTCGAGCAGGTCATCCGCCCGACGGGTCTTGTCGATCCGGTCGTTACAGTCCGCCCGATCACGGGACAGGTCGACGATCTCATCAGAGAGATCAAAGCTGTCATCGCCAAAGACGAACGCGCTCTTGTGACGACGCTCACGAAAAAACTCGCCGAGGAACTCACGGAATATCTCGCAGAAGCCGGCATCCGGACGAGATATCTCCACTCCGACATCAAAACGATCGAAAGGACGGAGATTATCCGGAATCTCAGGATGGGAAAATTCGATGTGATCGTCGGGATCAACCTTCTCCGGGAAGGCCTCGACATCCCGGAAGTCGGCTTCATCGGGATCCTCGACGCCGACAAAGAAGGCTTCCTCCGCGACCAGAGAAGCCTCATCCAGATCATCGGCCGCGCCGCCAGAAACGCAGACTCGAAAGTCGTCCTCTATGCCGACAATATCACCGGATCCATCCGGGCGGCGCTCGACGAAACCGAAAGGAGAAGAAAGATCCAGATCGCCTACAACGAAGAACACGGCATCGTTCCGCAGACGATCAGAAAAGCGATCCCGGCGCAGGTCACATCGATCTCCGATGTGAAATATGTCCCGAAAGCCGATATCCCCGGTCTCATCGTCGAATACGAAGCGGAAATGAATCTGGCCGCAGAACTGCTCGATTTCGAAAGAGCCATTCAGCTCAGAGACGCGATCCGCGAACTCGAAGAAAAACTCAAAGAAGGCAAAAAGATCGCCGCCGATGATGTCCCGGAAACGGGAAAAGCCGTTCCCGGCCCAAAGGAGACGACCGGCCAAAAGGAGACGACCGGAAAAAAGGAAACAGCCGGCCAAAAGAAGACGACCGGAAAAAAGGAGACAGCCGGCCAAAAAGAAACGGCCGTCAAAAAGAAAACAGCCGTCAAAAAGAAAACAGTCACCAAAAACGAGTGAAAAAGAATCCGGCAGGCATGAATCCGGCTGACGGCGATGCCGGAGTCCTGTCTTTTTCCGTCCGGCGCCTCTTCAGACAGGCGCCGTTCCGCCGGAACTGATCTTTTCCAAAAAATCTTATTCAAAAGTTTCGGCAGCTTTTTTCATCATTTCCGGGATGTCGATCGCCTGCGGACATCTGTCGAGGCAGAGGCCGCAGCCGATGCATTTTGAGGCGCGGACGTCTTCGGGGACCATCCAGCCGAAATCCCCGAAAACGCCGGGCGTCGGACCGTAAAGGGCGACGTCTTCAAGGAACATCATATTGAGGGAGATCGCAACGCCTGACGGACAGGGCGCGCAGTAATTGCAGCCGGTGCAGCCGATGATGCTGCAGCTTTCATAATATTCACGGATGCGTCTGACGGTTTCCCGGTCTTCTTCTGTAAATATCACTTCATCGACGGATGCGGCGATGCGGAGATTTTCCGTGACCTGTTCCGGTTCGCTCATTCCGCTTAAAACGATCGAGACGGCGGGCTCAGCATAAACGAAACGAAGCGCCCATTCGGCCGGGGATCTGTTTTTGCCGGATTCCGACATGATGCGCTGAACGGAATAAGGCTGTTCTTTGGCAAGTCTTCCGCCTTTGAGAGGTTCCATGACCATGATGCCGAGTCCCTTTTCTGCGGCTTCATGAAGACCTTTGATACCGGCCTGCCTGTCCGTGTCCATATAATTGTACTGCAGGAGACAGAATTCCCAGTCATAGGCATTCAGAATCTCATGGAAGAGCGGATATTCGTCGTGGAAAGAAAAACCGATGTGTCTGATCTTTCCGGATCTCCGGGCTTCCGTCAGAAAATCGAGGACGCCGAATCTGAGGACTTTTTCCCAGGAATCCTTATCGAGGCTGTGGACAAGATAAAAGTCGATATGGTCCGTCTGAAGTTTTTTCAGCTGGATATCAAGAAAACGGGAGCAGTCTTCTGCTGATGTCAGCCTGAAAACAGGCAGTTTTGTCGACAGCAGGATCCTGTCCCTGAGATTTTCAGGCCCGCCGTATTTTCCGGAAAAGAGCCGTCCCAGAAATCTTTCTGATTCCCCGCCTTCGGGATCTCTCCCGCCGGGAAAGCCGGAATCCGGATTGTCTGATTCATGATACGGAAACGCCGTATCGATCACATTGACGCCGGCCTCGACAGCTTCGAAGGTCATGGATGCTGCTTTTTCTTCGTCGATCTCATCTGCATAAAGGCCTTTGACGGGCAGGCGCATCGCGCCGAATCCGAGTATTGACACACTTTCTCCGGTTTTTCCGAAAGTTTTTCTGATCATCATGATGAGTCACATCCGAAATCCCGCTGCTGCCGGGCACGGGCTGAACGTTCCGAAAGCATAAAACAGCTCCGTCTCGGAGTTTCAGGAGGATTCCCAGAACGGCTGATGCGATAATATACAGGATCATGTTTCCGCCTTTTTTATGCATGATGTAAAACAGGACTGAAAACACAACGATCTGAAGGACAAAAACCGTTCCCGACACGGAATAAAGAGCATCGGCCGCCGCGCTGACATATCCGGCCTTTCCGGCCGCATCCGGGAAGACCGACACGGCATCGAAAACGGCTTCCTGAAAAGCATCGAATCCTTCCGGGAAAACGGAAACGGACAGAACGTTCCAGCCGACAGCAGCAACAAGAGCCAGGACGGTCGGCCTTAATATGTACATGATATCTCTGACTTCTTTTCTTTCAAAGAAATCCGGAAGACTGCGGATGATCAGGATGATCACGATCACGGACGGCATGATCAGAGCAGCTGTCGCAACGACCGCGCCGGCAAGTCCCGCCGCTCCGAACCCGGCATACGTCGCCATATTGATCCCGAGAGATCCCGGCGTCGCCTCTGAGACGGCGATCATGTCCGGAATGATATCCGCAGACATCCAGGAATACCTGAATGATATTTCATACAGAAATGGAAGCGTCGCCATCCCGCCGCCGACGGAAAACAGACCTGTTTTAAAGAATGAATAAAACATCTGGACATACGTCAGAAAAGAGGCACCGCCGAATAAAAAAGCCGACACGGTCTCAGAAATCATTGTCTGCCCTCCTGTCTCAGATCACCGGAACCGGTTCCGGGCGCATCCGCCGTTTCCGGTTCTCCGTCGCTTTTCGTTCCGTCTTCCTTTTCCGGTTCTCCGTCGCTTTTCATTCCGTCTCCCTTTTCCGGTTCTCCGTCGCTTTTCATTCCGTCTCCCTTTTCCGGTTCTCCGTCTCTTTCCCTGTCCGCATCTTCCTTTTCTTTTCTCTTTTT
>JAGAEB010000157.1 GCA_017613335.1 Methanosarcinaceae archaeon | reverse complement strand
CTGCAGGCGCAAAACACGCAGAAACAATGTCTGCAGGCGCAAAACACGCAGAAACAATGTCTGCAGGCGCAAAACACGCAGAAACAATGTCTGCAGGCGCAAAACACGCAGAAACAACAATCTGAAACTTGTCTATCATTCAATGACATCATCAAAAATACGGAAACAGGCGTCATATCTGTTTCAACCCGTACAGAATCACCAACGGAGAAGATCAAAATGTTATATGGAATCGGATTAGGTCCGGGCGACCCGGAATTACTCACAGTCAAAGCAGTCAGAATTCTCAAATCATGCGGCAAGGTTTTTGTCCCCGGAGAAATGGCTGCCGACCTTATCCGCCCGTACGTGACGGAGGATCCGGAGATCATGGATTTCCCGATGATCCGCGACAAGGAGGAGCTGAACCGGATCTGGACTGAAAACGCTGAAAAAGTGGCGGAATACGCCCGCAAAGGCGATGTCGCTTTCTGCCTCATCGGCGATCCGAATTTCTTCTCGACATTCACCCATCTCAAAAAAGTCGTGTCAAAGATCGCACCTGACATCGAATTTGAAACGATTCCGGGCATCAGCTCCATCACATCCTGCGCAGCCAGGATGAACGTTGCCGTCGAATCATCCTTTGAAGTCCACGACGGCTCGGAGATCGGTTATGCCATCCATCTCAAAGCCAGAAAGCCGCAGGAGATCATCCGCAGATTCGAAGAAAAAGGCTTTAAAGAATTCATTTTCGCCGAACGTCTCTTTTCCGACAGAGAAGTCATCATCAGGGGAAAGGAAAATATCCCGGAAGAGGGCAACTACTTCAGCATCGTTTTCGCCCAAAAATGAAGGATGCAGGTAAGTGAAAGATTCAGGTGAATGCAGGATTCATATGAATAAATGATTCAGGTGAATGAAAGATTCCTATGAAAGATTCAGGTGACAGACATGACTGAAAACAAGATCTACATTGTCGGTGCAGGACCGGGCGATGAAAAACTCATCACCGTCAAAGGAAAAGAGCTTCTTGAAAAAGCAGACCTCGTGATCTATGCCGGCTCCCTCGTCAATCCCAAAGTTCTCGAATACACCAAAGGAAAATGCGTCGACAGCTACGGCCTGACGCTCGACGAGACGACGAAAATGTGCGTCGATGCCGTCAAAGAAGGAAAGACCGTTGTCCGCCTGCACAGCGGCGACCCGGCGCTTTACGGATCGATCGTCGAACAGACGGAAGAACTCAAAAAATACGGCATCACGGCCGAAAGAGTGCCGGGCGTCTCATCTGTCTTTGCCGTTGCGGCCGCTCTTCAGACGCAGTTCACGCTCAACAACGTCTCCGATTCTCTGATCATCACCCGTCCGGCCGGAACGACGCTCGAAAAAGATCAGATCGCCGAATTCTCAGAAATGGGATGCACGATGGCCATCTTCCTCGGCACGCAGAAGATCGAAGAGATCATGAACAAAGTCCGCTGCCCGAGAGACACGCCGGCCGCCGTCGTCTTCCACGCTTCCTGGGAAAACGAGGCCGTCATCCGCGGAACCGTTGATGACATCGCGCAGAAAGTCAAAGACGCCGGCATCAAACGCTCCGCCATGATCATCATCGGCGACGTCGTCGATCCGAAGAATTACGCCAACTCCTATCTCTACGGCGTCAAACAGGGACCGCTCGACTGATTCGGAAGGGTCCGGAAAACAACGATCAATCCCCGCGATCGATTCCCGACCGATCAGCAATCGATCCGCGATCGATCATCGATCGTCCCGAAAATACAACTGAGACCGGAGAGAAGAAAATGACCGTCCGTGAAAACCAGACTGCTGAAAGGATCGTCGTCGTCACGTTTGAGAGGAACATGGCCGTTGCTGAAAAAGTGGCCGCCTGCCTCAACGGCGACATCGTCCTTTATGAAAAAGGCATTTTTGAAAAATTCATCGGAAAATACGATGCGATCGTTGCTCTTTTCGCATCAGGCATCGCTATTCGTGAGATGGCGCCTCTCCTCTCCGGAAAATGGGAAGACCCCGCACTCGTCGTCGTCGATTCCGCCCTCAGATTTGCCGTCCCCGTTCTCGGCGGACACCACGGCGGAAACGAAACGGCCAGGAAACTCGAAGCGCTCGGCGCGATCCCGGTCGTCACGACCGCCACGGAAGCGCATCAGAAACAATCCGTCGAAGGCATTGCAGGCATTCTCGGCTGCGATGTCAGAAACAGGTATTCCACGATCGCCGTCAACTGCGCCCTGCTCGACGGAGATGTCGAAATCCTGGAAGTCAAAGGTCCCCGGATCGTCGTCGTCTCGGAAGACGTTTCCGTTCTCGTCAGAAGACCGGACGGAAAACTGACGCCCCCGGATGAGCCTGAAAACGTCCTGGCGGAAAATTATACCGCTGACAGGACGATCGAATGAACGGAACGAAAAGGATCCGGCCTCCGGCCTGACCGTCCTGAAAAAGTTCAGGTGACAGCATGATCATAGGAATCGGTACAAGAAAAGGCATTACAAAAGAAGAAGTCCTGCAGGCGGTCGCCGCCGCGCTCGAAGATGCCGGGCTGACACTTTCAGACGTGAGTCTTTTTGCCTCATCCCGTCTGAAAGAACACGAAGAAGGCCTTCTCGACGCCGTTTCTGAACTCGGGAAAGAAATACGTTTCCTCGATGATGACACACTCAACAGCTGCGATCCGGTTTCCGCATCACAGGCTTCCAGATTCGGCCTCAAAGGCGTCTCGGAACCGGCAGCGCTGGCTCTTTCGGAAAACAAAAAACTGGTCTTCCCGAAAAAAGTCTATGACAGAGTGACGATCGCCATCGCCGAATGATGTTCATCATCCATCCGGTACGCTTTCGTTCGTTCACATTTTCACGTTTTCTCACTCTTGACAGTTTCTCACTCTTGACAGTTTCTCACTCT
>JAGAEB010000156.1 GCA_017613335.1 Methanosarcinaceae archaeon | reverse complement strand
GTGCAGTGACTGCGGAGGTGCAGTGACTGCGGAGGTGCAGTGACTGAGGAGGTGCAGTGACTGCGGAGGTGCAGTGACTGTGAAGGGGCAGTGACTGCGGAGGTGCAGTGACTGTGAAGATGCAGTGACTGCGGAGGTGCAGTGACTGCGGAGGTGCAGTGACTGCGGAGGGGCAGTGACTGATGAAGGAGATGTTGCAGTTTTTCTGTTCAGCTCATTTGATCCCTCCCTCGCATTCCAGATATTCTTTGATATAGATGTTGAGATAATCGTCGTCTTCGTCGCTGTCGATTGATTCGGATGCGGCGATCCGTTTCTGTCCGTATTCTCTTTTCTATATTTCGATTTCTTTGAGGATGTCTTCGCAGAGTTTTTTGACAGCCTCCTCGTGGCTGCTTTTGCATTTGTAGAAATGAAGCGGTGTGATGGAAAGATCGTAATGCCCGGAATGTTCTCTGCAGACGGCTCCCGGTCTTTTTTCCAGTTCATTTCTGATCTTTGTGAGGGCTGCATGCAGCTTAATCAATTCAAATTTGTCCATATGATCGCTCCCGATATCGGATCGATCCCTCACGGATCTGAATGCCTGATCCCGTACAGTTCGATAAGATTCTTCCGGAAAGTCTCCCTGATGCCTGCCGGAAGGACAAGAATACGGTATTCCCGAACGGCATAAAAATGTTTTTATATTGCATTCGGAACGGTACAGCCGCGTATAATAAAAACCCGGAAAATATTTCCTGAAAAGATCAAAACCCGGGACGGCTGAAAACATTGAGGATAAAACGATTGTGAGATGCAGGCAGGATGGACCGCCGGCCGAAGGATGCAGAGAAAACGGCCCGCCGGCCGCGGTGACACAGGAAAAAGGTTCCGCCGTGTACCAGTCGTCCGGGCGTCAGGTTTATGATTTTTCAGGGAATTGATGACTGTCGTGATATCATGGAATTCAATTTCGGCGGACTAGTTCCGCTTTCAACGGTCGACTGGCGCGGCAGATCGTCAGCGGTCATCTTTTTCAACGGGTGTCCTTTCCGTTGTCCGTACTGCCACAATTTCAGAAATATAACGGCGTCGAATCCGGCAGATTCTGACGAGATCATGAAAAAGGCATGCGCATCGCTCGGATTCGTGAGCGCTCTGATCTTTCTCGGCGGGGAGCCGACGATGCAGGAAAAAGCGCTGACAGAAATGGCGGCGAAGGCCAAAGAGAAAAAAATGGCCGTCGGCATCCACACGAACGGTTATTTCCCGGAGACGATCGGAAAACTGATCGAAAAGGGTCTTGCAGATAAGTTTTTCATTGATGTCAAAGCGCCCCTCAGAGCATCAGCCTATTCGAAGACAACCGGGATCCCGGAAGATCCGGAAAAGCCGGTCAATGCCGAAAAAGCTGTCTCCCGCATCCGCAGGTCTTTGGAGACCGTCGACGAAAGCGCTGCGGAACTTGAGGTCAGGACGACTGTTTTCCGGGGATTTTCCGGAAGTGAAGAAGAGATCAGAGAGATCGCGGAAACGCTGAAGGCGATCGTGAAACATCCTTAAAAAACGACATATGTCCTCCAGCAGGGGATCGGCAGAAATTCAAACGACCCCGTCCTTCAGAAAACGCCTGCCTTTTCACCGGAAGAAATGACGGAACTCGGAAAGGCGGCGGCCGATGTCCTCGGCGGAGAAATCCGGGTCTTCATCCGGACGGAAGAGAACGGACAGGAAGAGATCCCGGTCTGACCGGCCGGAAGGACGGAAAAACACGGGCAGGCAGACAAAAACCGGCAAAAAACAATAAAAACGGGAAGGCAAAAACGACAGAAACGGCAGGAAAAAACAACAGGCAAAAAAGAACGGGAAAACGGGCGCATAAAACAAAAAAGGAAATCCTTTCGGATTTCCTTCGGGAGCGTCCACGCCGGGATTCGGACCCGGGTCGGAGCCTCGACAGGGCTCCATGATAGGCCTCTACACTACATGGACTTGCAGAGATACAGGAGATGTCAGAACAGGGATATCAGAATAAATGTTCAGGGAAATTGATACAAAATCAGTATTTCGAGTTTCGAGTAAGGAGAAGTCGTTCAGACTTCTCCGGAAGCGTCCACGCCGGGATTCGGACCCGGGTCGGAGCCTCGACAGGGCTCCATGATAGGCCTCTACACTACATGGACATATAGTCCCGCCTCCCAGACTCGAACCGGGGGCATCGCGGTGCCTGCGCGTAATACGATTTCTCGTATGATCATACTACAGCCGCGCACTCTACCACTGAGTTAAGGCGGGTTGAACATTTACTTTGAAATCAGTCCGACTGATTCCTGGCTTGACTTGTCCCGGTATTTCATTTCCGGGAGAAGTGTATCCCTAAAAAGGGATATTTAGTATTTAAATTTTGTGAATCCCGGAAAAATTCACCGGAAGGGACAGAGACCGCAGATGACATCGATGAGACAGCAGATGAGACAGCAGACGAGTGCCGGCAGAGCTGTCTGCGCGGCCTGCGGAAACGGATCAGGATGTCCGGGGGCGTTCAGGATATATAAATATAAAATCAGTCCTTTTCAGTACTCATGTCACCGCAGGAAAAAGCCGGATCCGGTCCGGCAAAAGCTGAGATCTGCCGCGCCTTTTCAGAGACGGCAGACGCCTATATCATCTACGGGAACATGACGGATCCCGACCTCTATTACGCCTCCCGTTTTCTGGCATCGGACAGTTTTACATACATCCTTCTGGCGTCCGGGCATGAGATCCTCCTTGTTTCGGAAATGGAGAAAAACCGCGCGCTGAAGGAATCGTGTGTCAGAGATGTCAGAACGACCGGCGAATACGACCTTCGGAAAAAAGCCGCTGCGTGCCGGGACGCTTCTTTCGGCTATGCCGGTGTCATCGAAGAGCTCCTTCAGAAAGAAAACGTCAGAAAAGCAGCGTTCCCGTATAATGCGCCGGCTTTTCTCTATGAAGGCATCCGTACGGGAAAAGCAGGGATCGGCGTGACGCTTGCCAAAAGCCCGTTCCTCAAAGCCCGCAGCATCAAATCGGAAGAAGAATCCGCATGCATTGAAGAATCCATGCGCGGCACAGAAGCAGCCATGGAAGCGGCCATCGACATGATCAGAAAGGCCGGCGTCAGGGACGGATTCCTGATCAGTCCCGGAACGGATAGACCGCTCACGGGCGCAGAAGTCCTGACGGAGATCGACCGCGTCCTGACAGAGCATAACGATCTCGGAGATGAGACGATCGTCTCCTGCGCCGAAGACAGCGCAGACCCTCACGGAAAAACGTACGGTCCGCTCAGAGCCGGTCAGCCGATCGTGATCGACATCTTTCCGATGAACAAAAGATCGCGCTATTTCAGTGACATGACACGGACCGTCCTGAAAGGAAAAGCATCCCCGGAACTGACAAAACTCTATGAAGCTGTCCGGAAGGCGCAGGAAGCAGGCATCGCGGCCGCGCGCCCCGGCGTCACCTGCGCCGATGTCCACAACCGCGTGTGCGACGTTCTTGAAGAAGCCGGTTACGATACGATACGCAGCGGCGCGACCGTCGGCTTCATCCACACGACCGGCCACGGCGTCGGCCTCGAGATCCATGAGCAGCCCGGCGTTTATGACAATGACCACGTTCTTGTTCCGGGAAATGTCATCACGATCGAACCCGGACTCTATTACCCCGGACTCGGCGGGATCCGCATCGAAGATACAGTCATCATCACCGAAAACGGCTGCCGGAATTACAACAAAGCGGAAAAAGTCTTTGAAGTGTAATGATCATTTAAACAACTCATTTAAAGGCTCATTTAAACAACTCATTTAAAGGCTCATTTAAACAACTCATTAAAACAATTCATTAAAGGACTCATTTAAAGAACTCATTAAAAGGAAAATACCGGTCAGGATATGACGGGACATTAAGGAGAAGATCATTCATGTCTGAGAATACAGAGGAAATTCTGGATAAATACCGCATGGCCGGAAAAATCCATGCGCAGCTGATCACGGAGTCGAAACAGCTGGTAAAACCCGGCCTGTCTTTTGCGGAATTCTATGACAGGATCGCAGAAAGAACGAAAGAACTCGGCGGATTTTCCGCCTTTCCGACGAACATTTCCGTCAATGAGCAGGCAGCCCACTCGACGGCCATGAAATCGGAAGAACGCGTTTTCGGCGAAAACGATGTCGTCAAGATCGATATCGGTGTCCATGTCGACGGTTATGTGGCCGACGGCGCCGTGACGATCGACCTTTCCGGAAAATACGGCCGTCTGGTCAAAGCCTCCGAAGATGCACTGAACGCCGCCATTGATACCGTCAAGGCCGGCGTCTCGGTCCGTGAGATCGGCGGCGTTATTGAAGACACGATCCGCGCAGACGGATTCATGCCCGTCAAAAATCTGATGGGACACGGTCTTGACGCTTACACTGTCCACGATGACCCGTCCGTGCCCAACTGCCGGATCGGCGGAGACCACCTGCTCAAAGAAGGCCAGGTCATCGCCGTGGAGCCTTTTGCGACAGACGGTGACGGTTTTGTGACGGACGGATCTTTCTGTGAGATCTATTCGCAGATCAGGCATAAACCGACGCGTTCGCCTTTCGTCCGCAAGGTCCTCGAAAAGATCAGCGCCTACAACGGTCTTCCGTTCTCCAGAAGGGATCTGGCAGACTGTGAAAAACTCGACATGGCGCTCGTTCAGCTTCAGCGTGACGGCATCGTGACAGGATACCCCGTCCTGGTAGAAGCCTCGGGCGGATATGTGGCGCAGACGGAACACACGCTGATTGTGACAGAAGACGGCTGCGAAGTCACGACAGCCCGCGACTGAGGCGGGGATCATCGTGAAAAATCCGTGACAGGCATAAAAAGACCGGAGAGATCAGGCATAAGATGAGAGATCAGGCATAAGGCCTGAGAGATCAGGCATAAGGCCTGAGAGATCAGGAGTGTCAGAATGACAGAAAAATACGATGACCCGTTCAGTTTTGACTCTGAAAAGATCCGCATCGGCGACAGGATCTGCGACGGATTTTATATCAGCGCAGTTCCTGCGCCGCTTCTGATGATCCGCGCGCCGTCGGGCGGTTTTCTGATGTGCGGCTATCTGGACATGGCCGCTGCGGAAAAACTCGGTGCGTCCGCCGCAAAAGTCAAAGGTGTCTCTTCGTTTGAAGAAATGCTCAGCGCAGAAGTCGCAGACGTCTCACCGGCGGCAGAAGAGAAAGGCGTCTCGAAAGGAATGACCGGAAGAGAGGCACTCCGGCTTCTCTGAAAAAAGTCTGCCGGATGACTGCCGTGATCCGGGAAAATATCCGGCGCACGGCAGAAAAGGAGATCACTGTTCCGTTTCTTCGGAAACGGCCTTTTCCCTCATTTTTCTCCTGAAGACGGGCGCCGCTCTTTTTTCAGTATACGGATGACAGGAATGCTTTCCGCAGGTGAAGCAGGTGACCAGGACACATTTATTTTTCAGGCGGACGCGGCAGTTGTTTCCGGGAACGAGATAAGTGTAACAATGCCTGCAGAGACGTCTTTTGTGTTCTGCCGGGATCGGCACGCGGTAATGCATCGAGATGAGTCTGGCAAGTGAAGCATATCTCTGCGATCTTTCCGGATGTTCACTGAAATTTTCAGAGGCGAGACCGAAGAGGATTTCAATCCTTTCAGCGGCGATATTTCTGGAAATGTTCTGTTTCTTTTTATGGTAATTCATGAGTGAGCACCGGTTTGTCGTTTCTGCGGATATCGGCAGGCGGATCCTCCGGACGGGCGGCGGCCTGTCACTGCATCCGGTAAAGGATCACGGCAACGTAATGCATGAAGATGCAGATGAAAATAACCGACAGGACGGCCAGACAGAGGATATCGCGTTTTTTCAAGGACATTTCATAGTAAAATGTTTTTCTCTTTCTGCCGTATCCGCGGCTTTCCATGGAGCGGGCGATCTGCCCGGCATCCCTGAAAACAGCCGGAACGAGCGTTCCGGACATGAGACGGATGTATCTTATCGGCGATTCCGTGATCACGAGTCCTCTTGACTGAGCAGCGCATGTCGCGACATAGGCGGCTGAGAGGATGCGGGGAATGAATCTGATCGTCAGGAGCGCCATCAGGGCGATATCGCGGGATGTCAGACCGATCAGTTTCAGCGGGAGCGGTGAAAGCATGCGGTCGATCGCCTGGATCATCAGGGATTTGGGTGTCGTCATCGTGACGAGAGATGCCATGAAGAGAAGGATAATAAATTTCAGAGAGACGGTCGCTGCCAGATAAAGGCTCCAGAGAGTCGGGTGGGCCGGCCCCCAGGAAAAGATATGCCTTTCCATCGGATGCGTCTTTCCGGTAACATCATGTTTCGGAGGTCCTTTGGCCGGATCACTGCCGCCGTCAGGACGATCGCCGGAAAAATTCCCGGAAGGATCATCAGGAAGTGCTGCCGTACCGGCCTCAGGATCGTCAGGCACGGTCAGGCCGTCATCATAAGGCAGAGAAATGCTGCCCGGGTCATACGTCATCTGTGATGTGATCAGCTCGACATCACTGTCGGCAACGAAATTCTGAGGTTCCGGTACGAACAGGAACTGCAGGAGGAAGACGAGCGCGATGAAAAAGAACATCGGAGAGACAGAACGGACGATCTTTTTGAGACGGATGCCGGAGAGATAAATGACAGCGATGAGAGAAATAAAAGCCAGAGACTGGAGCAGAAGAGAATTCAGGCCGAAAAAAAGAGTACTCAGGACGACCAGGCCGATGATCTTGACCCTCGGATCCAGTTTGTGGAAAAATGAATTCCCCGGATCGTATGAGAATAAACTGTTATTCATCAGAGCCATTGTCCGGTCACCGTCGTTTCAGTTTTTTTCGGCTTAATGCCGTATCTGTTTTGTTTTTCTGTCAGGATTTTTCAGATTTTTGTATCGTTTTCAGATTTCTCATGATCTTCAGATCAGTCATGATTGCAGATTTTTCAGATCAGTCATGATTGCAGATTTTTCAGATCAGTCATGATTGCAGATTTTTCAGATCAGTCATGATTGCAGATTTTTCAGATCAGTCATGATTGCAGATTTCTCATGATCTCAGATAAGGCCGGATCATGCGGAAAACATCTTCCGCGTTTACGGGTCCGCAGATATCGACCGGACAGCCGTGTTCTCTGAACATGATCAGAAGTTTCGTCATTTCAGGAAGCGCGCCTGCGCCGTTTTCAATATAATCGGCAGGCGTTCCTGAAAAAGAGACCGTTCCTTTGTCAAAAACAATGACCCGGTCGGCTCTGAGGATCTCGGCAGGATCGTGGCTGATGAAAATGATCGTTCTGCCGTCTTTGTGAAGACGGTCGATGATGTGGCGGATGCGGCCGGCAGATTCCGCATCGAGCATGGATGTGACTTCATCGAAGACGATGCAGTCGGGATTCATGGCCAGAACGCCTGCGATGGCCGCGCACTGCGCTTCACCGCCGCTGAGCGTTGCCGGATCCTGGAGACGCAGACCGGAAAGACCGACGAATCCGATGGCTTCGTCGACGCGGCGGACGATCTCATCGCGCGGCAGCGCCAGATTTTCCGGACCGAATGCCACGTCTTCTTCAACGGTATCGCCGACGAACTGCATATACGGATTCTGAAAAACAATACAGACTGTTTTTCTGAGCCGGGAGAGATTTTTGGAAGAAGCCGTATCGAGGCCGAAGACTTCAAGCTTTCCGGCGGAAGGTTTGAGGAGGGCATTCAGACAGAGGGCAAATGTGGACTTGCCTGAACCGTTTTTTCCTGTCAGGATAACGTATTCGCCTTTTCTGATCTCAAGATTGATGTCTTTCAGGACCGGCTCTGATCCGTCGTATGAGAAGCCGAGTCCGGAAGCCCGGATGACAACCTCATTCTGAGACTCATTCCGAGATTCATTCTGAGACTCGTTCTGAGACTCATTCTGAGACTCGTTCTGAGACTCATTCTGAGACTCATTCTGAGACATATTCAGATTTTCGGCGTCATCAAAGGAATCATTGTTATTTTTTTCAGGATTTTCAGGAGGTGTCATTTTTTCACCTGACCGGGAATCGTGTTTATGTTTTCGTATATCCTGCACCGGGATTTTCGGTTCCGGCCGTTTCGGAAAGATCCGGATATTCAGACATTTTTCTGTTTTCCCGTTTTCATAAAAAGACTTCCTGCTGTCGGGACGACGACGAGGGATTTCAGGATCTCGCCCGGGACGAACGGCAGGAATCCGGCATAGAAAGCCATCCGGAAGGGAAGATCGGTCACATACATCAGATGGATCGTTCCGATCAGAAGGATCAGAAGACTGCCGGCGACGGCAATGAAGAAAGTCATCAGAGAAAATCTGAGTTTACTGTATTTCCCGGCATTGGGTCTGATCACTCTGTCGGAAAGGAAACCGACGATAAAGGAAACGATCACGAAACTGTAAAGATAGCCGCCGGTCGGTCCGAGAAGAACCCCGGTTCCGCCGGTCCCGCCCGAAAAGACAGGAAGGCCGATCAGGCCGACGAGCAGATAAACGACGACAGAGACCGTTCCCCATTTCCGGCCGAGGAGAACGGCAGCCATAATGACGAAAAATGTCTGGAGCGTGATCGGCACGAACGGCAGGGCGATGCGGATGTAGGCACCCGCGGCGATCAGCGCAGCAAAAAGAGCCGCATAAACAAGATGAAGAATCAGTTCCGGATCCCGCTCTTCAAAGTCATTGTCATCATAAACTTCTGACGGCGCCTGACTGATTTCGTCCTGCCTGTTCCCGGGAAGATCCGGATCATCGTGAATCTCCTGCTTTTCTGAAAAACCCATAGAAATTCCGTTCCGAATGCCTTCTGCTGATTCCGGCAGTCAGCAGCCGGTCGCGGCGGGCATTGTAAACTTTTTGATTGGTCGGAGTATACAATAGACGGATTCTATTTAACCTTGTTGCATACTGCGCGAAAAACAGAATGCAAAAACATACAAAAAAACAAACACAAAAAAACAGACACAAAAAACAGACACAAAAAACAGACACAAAAAACAGACACAAAAAACAGACATAAAAAACAGACACAAAAAACAGACATAAAAAACAGACACAAAAAACAGAC
>JAGAEB010000001.1 GCA_017613335.1 Methanosarcinaceae archaeon | reverse complement strand
GTATCCTTCATTGAGACGGATCCTTGTATCGCCCTGACTGCAGCAGGCCAGAAGGAGCGCGATCAGATTCTGCGCATCTTCGGAAAGGGACGGTTCAAACGTTACGAAAAGTTTCAGGAGGCGGCGGTCAATATCCGTCAGGGTCGCTGAACGGACCGCGTCATATGCTCCGGCGGACGCCGTGCCGGACATCCCGGAAGATCTTTTCCGGGATACTGCTGACAGCTCATTCATGGTCTGACCTCTTCATTGTTTTCTTTTATTTCTTCGTGATCGCGGCCGGACAGGAAGCCCGGATCTGACAGGCAGGCAGGGTCTGACAAACGGCTCTGCACTTCTTTTCTGAATTCGTCTCTGAGTTCGTCATAACTGCTGTAACGCCGGCATGAAAAGCCGCAGGATGTACCGCTTTTTGTGCCGCGCAGATAGCAATAGCAGACGGCGCCGAATTCTTCATCATAGATCTTTCTTTTGCCGTCGTCGTCTCTGATGCCGCGGACAGATGCCAGCCATTCGATGAGGAAAAAGCTGTAAAGTGTCTGCTGGATAAAGTAAAAACTCCGTTCCATGGAGGCGCGGATGCCTGCTTCGGAATAATCGCCGATCCTGTTTCCTTTCCAGTCAATGATACAGTAACGCCCGTCGATCCTGAAAACAAGATCGGGGGATCCTCTGAAAAACCATGTCGGCGCTTTTCCGGGACACAGGGACGACCCGCCGGCAGTGTTTCTTAAAAGACTCATATTGAAAGACATTTCTGAGATGCGGTCTTCGTCAGGAATGCTGCCGAGAATGAATGTAACGGAAGGATCTGCCTGCCACAGCTTCGGCAGACGCGCGCCGAGCGTTTCGCGGATGACATCAAGCGTCTTTTCCGTGATATCACGGATGTTGTCGGGACTTCTGTTCCTGAAGAGTCCCCATTCCGAAAATCTGAAGGCGATCAGATCCCGGATGCGATCTGCCTCCGTTTTGTTTTCAGGATCGGATGCCTCGGAAAAACGAAGAGAGGCCATGACTTCATGGATCGCGTTGCCGAAATCTTTTCCGGCAGGATAGTCCGGATCATCTGATCCCGGGCAAACGGGAGATACAGAAGAAACGGAAGATGCAGAGGAAACGGGAGATACAGAAGAAACGGAAGATACGGCGGAAACGGGCGATCCTGAGGAAATGAATGATCCGGCATCGCCTCTGTCAGAACTGACCGGATCGTCCGGAACGGTCCGGAAGCCGGGATCGTCCGCTCTGATGATGATCTCATCGTCGCTGTCTTCAGGTATTTCGCTGTCGGGTTCATATCTGAGATCATATCCGGATCCGTAAACGGATCCGGCTTTGCGTTTCAGATGCCCGTTTCCGGCGATGGAGCTGTATGAGACAGGTTCTGATGACAGGCCGCCGTTCGTCATTGCGTTGCGACGGATGACAGTGCGGACTTTTTCAATGATCATTTCTTTTCCGTCTCTTTCCTCTTCCGGAGAAAGAGGGGGAACGCTTTGAGAAAGACAGGACGGATCAGGTTCTGTTCCGGCGCATTTTTCCAGGAATGTCGCCAAAGCTTCGTCCGATAAAGACATCTTTTCCGGAAGACCGTCCGAATTCATCAGGAACCGGTCAACAGACTGACAGAGGAATTCTTTTGACGGATTGACGCTCCGCGGTTTTTCAAGGTAGCGGGGCAGGATCATGAGGAAACGGGCGCGCGTCATCGCCACATAGAACAGACGATACCATTCCATGAGGATCTCATTTTTTGAAACGTCTTTAAAGCGCTCATCATAGGAAATGCCGCGGACCAGGAAGCCGCCGTTTCCGCAGACATCACCTGAAGCATCAGGATCGGAAAAGGCCGTATCCGGAGAGAAGGAACCGGTATCTGAGCCGCCGCCGGAAGAAGGAAGAGAAGAATTGAAGCCGGAAGGGCAGCCGGAATTGTCACCGGAACTGCTGCCGGCGGAAAAGATGTAAGGTTTGTGATGTTTAAATCCGGCAATGCCGCCGCCGAGGATGACGACCGGGAATTCGAGGCCTTTTGACCGGTGGATCGTCATGATCCTGACGCTGTCGCGGCCGGATTCTTTTCCGATGCATCTGTCGTCTTCGCTGAACGGCGTCTCCGTGCCGTTTCTGATCGCATCCAGATGACCGGCTGTCTTTTCAGGGGACATGCCGCGGGTGCAGAGGCATTCGGCGATATAATCGGCAATCTGACGGTAAGCGGCAAAGCCTGCTCTGTCGCCCTGTTCAAGAAGGCGTTTTTCAATCCCGGATCTTGTGAAGATCAGACGGATCAGGCGTGCCCACTGCTGTCCGTCGGCGGCTTTTCTGTATTCGCTCATGTCGATCGCAAAGGGATCGCTGCGGTCATCGAAATCAAACCGGCGGGCTTCATTGAGCGTTTTTCCGAAAAACGGCGTGATCAGAGCCGCGCGTCTGAGCTTTATGCCTGATGAAAGATCGCCGCGGGCGCAGACGGCTCTCAGAAGAACGGCCCAGGCAGCGCATTCGCTGCCGTCGAAAAGCGTGTCTTCGCGGTCTGATGTGTACGGAACGGCGTCCGCCGGAGAAGATCTTCCGGCAGAAATGGCCGACGGCGGAACATGATGACGGACAGACTGTCCCGAAGAAAAGGCTCTTTTGAAAACTTCGGCTTCCGCATGTGTCCTTGTCAGGACGGCGATATCGGAATATCTGAGAGGGCGCATCGCATTTCCGCTTCTGTCTTTTTTGTCGGGGATCATGACTTTTCCGACGATATGCCTGATCAGACCGGCGCAGAAATGCGCATACTGCCCGGCCGTCTGACCGGAATCGCCGACGATGAACGGCGGGACTTCTTCGCCGTTGAGCAGCGGTTTCAGAGACAGGCCTTTTCTGCCGTATCCGGAAGGAGAGAACGGAACATCCGATGACCCGAAAAGCCTGAAAGAATCTTCGCCTGAAAATCTTCCGGGACCTGCTGTTCCGGCAGAGACTGAAAACATGATATTGGCGCCGTTGATCATCGGTTCGGACGATCTGAAATTACCGGAAAGTCTGTATCCTTCGTATCCGGTCTTTTCTTCGATCTCACGGCAGGCGCTCCGGTAAACGGCAGCATCTGCCCCCCGGAAAGAATAGATCGCCTGTTTCGGATCTCCGACGACATAGATGCAGTGATCCGGCGCGTCCAGGAAAATGCGCCTGAAAATGCCCCATTGGAAAACGTTCGTGTCCTGGAATTCATCGATGATGCCGTAACGGTATTTCCTGCGAAGCTTTTCAAGGAGCGCGGACGGATCGTTCCGGCAGGAACGATACACATTTCCGATCAGATCGTCATAAGTCCCGTACAGATTCCGGGATTTGTATGACTGCCATTCACGATAAACGACCGGCACTTCCCTCAGGCAGAATTCCTGCATGAGCCGTCCGAAGAAATCCTTTCTGAAGTCTTTTTCGGTTTTGTTGTTCAGACTGTATAAAGCCTCAACACATCTGATGCATTTTTCCGTGTCAGGGATTCCGGCATCTGATCCGGAACCTGATCCTGCATCTGATCCGGCATCTGATCCTGCGCCTGATCCGGCGGGAGAGAGGCCGGAGAGCGTTTCGATGTCTTGTTTCAGGGCGGCTTCGCCGTAACCTTTGATCAGCTTTTCGCCGGGATCCCGGTTTTTTCCGGAAACCGTATCCGGATCATCGGCCCGTTTCAGGATCTCTTCGGGGCTGACCAACATTTTCCGGAAAAGAACCAGATCGGGGGGAGTTCCGGCGCATTCTCTTTTAAGATCGCGGATAAATTTTCCGGCAGCTGCGATGAGGAGAGATCCGCGGGACGACTGCAGGATGTCTTTCATTTCTTCAAACGTCCCGGGACCGCCGCCGGACGGAATGAGCCTCATCGTCACAGGATTGTATTTTTCCGCAATGCTGAAGACGTCCAGGATGATCTTATCAGGAGAGTCCGTGCCGCATTCCGTGATCATCCGGCAGAAAAAAGGATCATAGGCCCAGACGTCGCGGCAGCGGCGTTCAATGATCTTCATCAGGCTGTCATTATTGACAAGGGTGAAACCGTCAGGTATGCCGGCTTCGAAGCCGTAGAGACTGAGGACGTGGCTGCAGAATGAGTGGAATGTGAAGATAGGCGCATTGTCGATCTCAGAAAGCGCGTTTTCGATGCGTTTCATTTTTTCTTCGGAGAGTTCATTCTGATTTCCGGTGTCGGATGTCGTGTCATTTCCGTTTCCGGCTGTCCGGTCCCTGAGAAGGCCGGTTAAAGTGCTGCGGATGCGGCTTCTGAGTTCGCCGGCGGCTTTGTTCGTGAACGTGACGATCAGGATCTCAGAAAGGCTGACAGTTTTTCCGCCGGCCAGGCCGCGGCCGTCATTCATGATCAGGTATTTGACGATATTTTCAACGGCATAGGTTTTTCCCGTGCCGGCAGAAGCTTCGATCGAGGCGCTTCTGAGGAAAAAATCTCCCGGCTCTTCTCCGAGACGGCTGACATCGAATATTTCTCTGACCATGTTCACACGACCTTTTCATTTTCATCTTCAAGACGGCTGAAGATGAGATTTCTCCATTCGCCGAGCATCCGGACAAATTCTTCGTCACCGTCAGGCAGACCGTAATCGGCATCCGTAAAGAGAGATGTCTCGGGTGCCGGATATTTCTGTAAGGAATAAAGACCCGGCCGCAGCGCTTCAAGATAATCTTCGACAGTTCTGTATTTGTCGGGTCCTTCATTGAAGACTTCTGCGGGGATGTTTGCTGAAAACCGGTCTCTGTACGCTTTCAGGATCAGAGAGATCAGGAATTTTTCTGCCTCCGTCCGGCTGATCTCAAGCATCTTCGGGAACGGATTTCTGATGCTGCCGCTTTTGTCTGTCTTCTGTTCCGGCCAGTGTTTCTCTGAACCTGAAAGACCGGCAATGAAGATCCTGACCTTTTCAGAGCCGTTTCCTGTTCCGGCCGCTTTGAGCATGGCATAAATGAGAAGACCGATCCTTTTTTTAACTGAAAAGCTGCCGGATGAAAGATCAAAGAAAACGGGACAGCCGTCGTATGTGCCCTGCCACGGCGGCGTTCCTTTCAGAGTGACTGTCTGATATGCCTGTCCGGAAGGAGAGGACGATGAGACAGAGGAAGACGATACGGAAGAGGACGGATCAGAAGATGAGGAAGCGGTTCCGGTGACGGGAATCCTGAGGGAACAGGTGATCTCGTCGCCTTTCCGGATGTCTGTGAAACCGGATGAGGCTTCATCCTGCATTTTCAGGAATTGTCTGAGATCGTTTTCAGATCTGACGGCAAAGATGCCGTCCGGGAAATCTCCGGCTTCTTTTGAGAAGCGGAGGATGTCTTCCGTGTCATTCGTGTCTTCCGTGTCATTCGTGTCTTCCATGTCGTTCGCATCTTCCGCGTCATTTATGTCTTCCGTGTCATTCATGTCCTCCGTGCCGGAGATCCTTGAGGAGAACATCCTGCGGTTCAGGGACGCTTTCCGGAGCGCATCGGTTGAGACGGGTTCCAGTTCTTCTTTTGAGGGATCATTGACGTCCGGCATCCGGATAATGCTCCTGATGCGGAATTCGAACGGACAGGCGCAGAAGCTGATCAGCTCCGATGAAGGGATCACGGCCGGAATGTCGACCGGCTCAAGGCCTTTCAGGCGTGAATATCTTATGCGGCCGGCGGCCGGGATTCCTGCAAGGAGACGTTCATAAAATCCGGCCGTGCTGTATATCTCGTCGAGGCGGCGTGTCTCGTCGAGCGTCTGTTCGGTCTCGCTGAAAGACGAGTCTGATGTCAGGACGGCTTTTTCGATGAAAAGGCGGAGATCTTCGATAACGCCTGACGGGTAGAGCGTTTCGTCTTTTTTAAGATCCTGTCCGAGGTAGCTGAGCCGGACTTTTTCTTTCGTGTCCATGAGACAGGAGAGGAAGGCATATCTGTTTTCTGCGGCACGGTCACGGTCTCCGGGAAGACGGCCTCTCCGTCCTTTTCCGGATGTTCTCAGATCGAGCGTGCTTTCTTTCGTCTCGCCCGGAAAATCGGCGGCATTCATGCCTGCCATGTACAGGACGCGCAATGAAAAACTGCATCCGGGTGCCAGTTTCACGAAATTCAGGCCGGAGACCGGGAATTTTCCGGCGTAGGCGCGTTCCTGTCTGAAAGAAGTCCGGATGACGGCGTCCAGTTCACGGAACGGAATGACATTTCTGCCGGCGATGATCTGCACGGCGGTGTCGTCCAGCGCGCGGAGGACGTTTCTGAAGGTGTCCCCTTCCCCGGAAAAGCCTGACGGATCGATCATCTTTTCAAAAACGTTCCTCAGGATGTCCCTGTTCTCCGGGGAATCCCTCTTCCGGATGAGTTCTTCGATCATCTCTTCCGTCCGGCAGAAGACCCCGATCAGACGGTCGTCGCCGCTTTCGATATCTCCGTAAGGCAGATAGGCTGTTCCGTCGCATTCAAACCGCGAGAGCATCACCCGCTCCAGAAGGAGACGGCGGATGCCGTGGGACCACATTTTCGGATTTTTCCCTGAACCGAATTCCGCCGGGAAAACGGGATTGCTGCCGTTGGCGTTCAAGCTCACGTTTCCGGCCGTGTCTCCGTTCATGTTCACGTTCCCGTTCATGTCCACGTTCCCGTTCATGTCCACGTTCCCGTTCATGTCCACGTTTCCGGCCGTGTCTCTGTGTCTGTCCGTTTCTCTGTAGACATTGAGACGGCTGACCCATCTCTCCCAGGCGGCGATATCGTTTTCATCAATCTCCAGAGCCCGGCGGACGACAGGGTTGCGGACAAGTTCAAAGAAGAGAGGACGATTGATCTCGCCGTCCGACGCTGTCCTGAGAATCCTGTCGACGGCATCGCAGACAAGTGATGTTTTGTCGGGGTTTTCGGAAATGCGGTACGGGAGATATTCCGGAGAATCAACGTCGATCCCGCCGAAAACACGGTCAATGGCAATGCGGTAGCTGTCGAGGTCGGGAATGACGACAAGCATTTCATCGAGGCGGAGTGAAGGATCGCTCTCCATGTCCTTCAGGATCTGCCGGCGCAGATCTTCGATTTCCCGGAGACGTGATGATGCTCTGAAGAGCGTCAGAGAATCATCGGGCGGGACCCGGACAGCCGCTGTTTCGCGGGATTCCCGGACGACGCGCTGCAGCGTTTTCAGAACGCTCATACCCTGAGGGGAAGCGTCCCGGCCGCATTTGTCTGAGCGGATGATCGTGACCGGGATCTCCCGGCCGGATCCCGCCGGGGAGCTGCCGGTCTCTCCGGCAAGAAGCTGAAGATTCCCGCGGACAGTCCTGCTGTTCCTTTTTGAAAAACTGCATTCGCTCTCCGTGTCCCTCATAAAGATATAAACGTCGGTGAAGCGCGATATATCCCGGAGGATCGTACAGTGAAGGCGACTGATCATGAAAGGTTCGAAAATGAAAAGCGGATCTTTCAGGAGCTCTTTTTTCCGCGCATCCGTCATCTGCATGAACAGAGAAGAAAGATGCGACGGAACGGATTTCTTTCCGGAAGCTGCGCAGATGCGCCCGATCAGGGACTGTCCGTCGCCGGGGTCGCGGACTGAAAGACAGGATGAAGGAAAAGCGGAAGGGACAGAGGAAGAGGAAGGAACAGAGGAGGAGACAGAGGAAGGAACAGAAGACGAGGCAGAGGAAGGAACAGAAGATGAGGCAGAGGAAGGAACAGAAGACGAGGCAGAGGAAGGAACAGAAGACGAGGCAGAGGAAGGAACAGAAGACGAGGCAGAGGAAGGAACAGAAGATGAGGCAGAGGAAGGAACAGAAGACGAGGCAGAGACAGAAGACGAAGCAGAGACAGAGGAAGAGGTGAAAGTGACCGGACAGTCGGAAGGAAGGAATATCTTCCGGTATATTTCGCGCTGCCACGTTTCGATCGGGTCTTCTTCGGATCCGGTTGAGAAAAACGGTCTGATATCTTCGGTTTCCCAGGCTTCGGGAAAGCCTTCCGGGCGATCGGGATAAGATCCTGCCGGACGTGTTTTTTCATATTCGTCGAATAAGAATGAGAGCTTGGATGACAGGTCTGCCGTCTTGACCGGAATGTCGGAATGATCGGTATCCGTTCTGCCGGCCATGTATTCACGAAGACCCGGCAGTGTCATGTAATACGGGACAGTTTCGCCGTTTTCGGTGACGGCGTCACTGACGAGAACAGCATGGATCAGATTTTTGAGAATGTTCCGGTCGGTGATCCCGTATATGCCGCCGTCAGTGACGAGTTTTTCCGTAAACGAAGACATCGACAGGCAATTCAGATTGGCTGAGACGATGTTTTTCTTCACATGATACAGACGGAACCATTCTTCCTTTTTTTTGTCGGCGAAAATGATCTGAACAGGTCTGAGAGGATCTTTTTTCTGCATTTCCCCGATCTTTTCGATAAGGTCGTCAGCGCAGGATTCCGTATCAGGGGAACAGATAAGATAAAGCATGATTTTCACCGGTAAGATCAGATCAGGTCGCCCGCTGTCATCCGGGCGGGCATCCGTGACGGAAAATGAAGGAATATTGATTCAACAGATAATAAATTATCCTGAAATCGCTGACGGGAAAAAGAAAAATGAAAGAAATGAACGTGAAGAACAGGCGTCCGGGGGAACAGACAGAAAAAAAGTGAAGGAACGCATGAAAGATCCGCATTTCCGGATGCGGATCTCACTCTTCGGAAATATCGATGATCTTCATCAGCGGATAATCCATTGCCCCGTCAAGAGCCAGGGCGGCTGTGACCGTGCATTTTCCGACACGTATCTTCAGTTCCGCCGTGATCATTTTTCCTTTGACTTCCGTATATCCGAAAGTTCTGTCCAGCTCATTTCCGATCATATCGCGATCCAGGTGAACTGAAACGGATTCAGCAAAAGGCTGGACGGAGATACTCTGAGCCATGGCCGTCTCAACGGCAGCCGCCGTCTTCAGATTGACAGGCGTGCCGACGAACTGATGATAAAGCGTGCCGAGTTTGATGCCGGCTTCAAAAAGAGCCCGGTCACGGTCAGACAGAGATTCGGGGGACATGATATTTCTCCGGGGACACCGCAGGACAGGATCCTGAGCTGTATATATTGATCTCTCCTGCAGTTTTTATCAAATTCAGGATGTTGTAATCAGATACTGTTTCAGATACTGTTTCAGATACTGTTTCAGATACTGTTTCAGATACTGTTTCAGATACTGTTTCAGATACTGTTTCAGATACTGTTTCAG